>DASWDX010000584.1:0-3632 GCA_036395055.1 Pyrinomonadaceae bacterium
TCGTAATAACTCTTCAGCTCCTGGTCAGAAGGTTGGATCTTCTCGGCAAGCTTATCTGCTGATATGACTGCATAAGTAACATCAAACGTGGAGTTCGTGCGTTTGTAGTCTTCCTCCACTTCGTCGTCCGAAACTTTGACCGCAGCAGTGACGAAAGCTCTTAACTTCTCCTGGGCGATCTCATCCCGAACAGTTCGTTCAAACTCTTCCACGCCGCCATAACGCGCCGTCACGGACTCCTTGTAACGTTGCAAGCCTACAAACTGCCCGGACGCGTCGGAAAACTGTTTACGAATCTTATCAGCAACTTCACCATCGCTGGCCGATAGTCCGAGTCGGGCAGCCTCCTGAGCGACCACGCGATCGCGTACTAATCCGTCGACAAAGCGCTTGTAGCCGCCCAACTGGGCTATGCTCACCCGCCCGCCAAACATTTGCATATAGTTCTCTTTGAGTCGGGCAACCTCGGCGACAGTGATCTCGTCCTTGCCAACCTTAGCCACAACTTCGGTACTCTTGGCGGGTTCGAGGTTGCTGGAGTTTCGGCCTGGAGCGTAAAAAACGATAAGACTGACTGCCATTAGAAATGCGAATCCGACGATTATTATGCCGCGGGTGCGTTCCATCCGCGATAGTAGTTTGAGCATTATAATTACCTCTCCAGCAAATGGCGGATTGTAAAGGAGACGCGCTAAGCGTGCAACCGAGACAGAAGTTTGATTGTAAGGTCATATGAGCAAGACTTCACCCTTAGAGTGGGCACTTGATATAGATGCGTGCTGCCTGTTAAGTGCGCTCACCAGTCAGCGCTTTGTTGGGTTGCGACCTGTCGCGATCGTGGTTCGCTCAAATCCAGGCTGAAACTGCGGCGTAAACGTGCTGCGGCCCAAAGCATTGAGTCGCACTCAAATGGGATTGGTGTGCCTGATTGCCGCTTTCTGAGCCTGATGGTATTTTACTGTCACGAATGAACTCGATTGGCAACTCAGCAGGGCTATGGATCGGTTTCTCCCTGTTCATACTTTTCATGCTGAGCCTGGACCTCGGACTCTTCAATCGTAAAGCCCACACAATCAGGTACCGCGAAGCCACAATCTGGAGCGCTGTCTGGATCACACTGGCAATGATCTTTGCCGGGATTGTCTTCTGGTATCAGGGGACCGATGCGGGTCTCAAATTCCTTACCGGATACGTTATCGAACTCTCGCTTTCCGTTGACAACCTCTTCGTCTTTCTTTTGATCTTTTCTTTTTTCAAGGTGCCTGCGAGGGTGCAGCATCGCGTGCTTTTCTGGGGTGTATTAGGAGCACTGGGCATGCGCCTGACGATGATCTTCATCGGCGCCACCCTAATCAATCGCTTCCACTGGATCATTTATATCTTCGGCGGCTTCCTCGTCTACACCGGCATCAAGATGTTTCGCCAGGAAGATACCGATATCCAACCCGAGGAGAACCTGATCGTTCGCGCAGTTACGCGCTACATACCGATCACGCGCCACTACGAAGACCAAAAGTTCTTTACCCGGGTCGACGGTAGGCTGACCGGAACATTGCTGTTGCTCGTACT
The DNA here is from genome assembly GCA_036395055.1 of Pyrinomonadaceae bacterium. Taxonomy (GTDB): domain Bacteria; phylum Acidobacteriota; class Blastocatellia; order Pyrinomonadales; family Pyrinomonadaceae; genus PSRF01. The sequence goes on from DASWDX010000584.1 coordinate 1,570, forward strand.
GGTGATCGTCGAAGTCACGGATCTCGTCTTTGCAGTTGATTCCATTCCGGCGATCTTTGCGATCACGACCAACACGTTTATTGTTTACACTTCAAACGTCTTCGCCATCCTGGGGCTTCGCTCGATGTACTTCCTGCTAGCCGGTGTAGTGGAGAAGTTTCAGTATCTCAGAATGGGACTGGCGATCGTGCTCACTTTCATCGGCGTAAAAATGCTGATTGAAGTAATCCATATTGTAATTCCAGTTTGGGTTTCGCTGGTCGTGGTTGCTACTTTGCTGCTAACCTCAGTGGCTGCCTCGATCCTTTGGCCGAAGCAAGCGGAGATGGATATCGACGTGGACCTGCCTGAAGACTTCGATTCTCCTTTTGAAGTAGATCCGGACCAGCAGCAACCTTAGCGCGGTCAGGGCTGCTGACCTTAGAGTTAAGGCGATTCAACATCAGCACCAGGGCGGTAACAACGTGTACTGGATTCAACCTCATAAATGGCCCTCGGAGGACCCTGAAAGCAAGGGACCACAGACCAAAGCTTTCTTCCGTGCCAACGTCGCTGCCGCTTCAGGTTCTGGGCACTTGTCTCCACTGTTTGAAGCTTTCGCATTCTCCACAGTGAATCACAATCCCCAAATAGGTAGTGCTTGAACGTGCTCTTGCCCCTGTGCTAGATTCGAGTTGGTAGTGGTTGCGGTTGTCGCCGCGAGCTAAAATGGCAGAACCCGCTGCCAAGTGGTTGCCCGACTTCACACCCGACAGGCTCCTAATGAGTTTTTCGGTCCCGGCCGATTATTAGCAAGCGTTTCGTGATTGCAATTGCCCCTCAGACGTCCATGCCCCACCTGGCTTATCGCTGATTCCCGGAGTAAATTGCTTCTAAGACATGATCACAAAGACCCGTCGTTTTGTTTTTGATTGGTGGGTAGTTCAGAAGCGCGTCGTCTACCTCCTCGTCACTCTCGTCATCCTGTGCGGATTGGCTGGTGGCACTGCACTCTACGTCTGGAAATACGGCAACCCTCTGAGAAACGTCGGCACCGGAGTGAAGCTACCCTCCGGTGCGCGCTTCATTTCATTTGAAGGAGACGTGCGCGTCATCCGCTCAGCTACGCGCGAGACAATCATTCCGGGCGCCGACACGGAGCTCTATCCCGGCGACACAGTACAAACGCAAGCGAGCGGGCGCGCACGCGTCAGCATGGCCGACGGCTCCACGCTCGTCGTGCGCCCCAATAGCACAATCATTGTGCGCGACAACGCCAGTGAAGATGATGGGAAAAAGACTAACGTGCATGTCGTGGTGGATAGCGGACAGATGTATGTACGCACCGAGCAACAACCAGCAGGAACTAACAACCTGGTCGAGACACCCAAGACACAAAATAGACTTGGCGCCGAAACTGGCGCGAGCTTCGGCGTGAACCCTGAGGGCACTGAAGAAATTCGTGTCAACACCGGCGCGATTGAAACTACCAACCGGACCGGTGACAAGACCAGCTTACGGGGCGGCGATTATGTTTCCGTCAATCCGTCGGGAACAATCTCACGGCCGCAAAAGTTGTTGGAGAATCCTTTGCCCTCTGAGCCGCGCGATCTCGAAAAAGTCTATGTGGGTGGAAGCGGTTCGGCAAACATCTCTCTGAAGTGGCTGCGGCCGCTATCAGGGACGGCAGCTTTTTATCGCGTAGAGGTGGCTACATCCCCGTTCTTTGTGTCCGACGGCAAGGTTATCGAGCGAGATCAACTAGCATCAAACGAATTTTCAGCGAGCGATCTAAGACCGGGTGTTTACTTTTGGCGCGTGCGCGCCATCGCCTCTACCGGGCAAACCAGCGATTGGAGCGATCCCAGAAAATTTATCATTGCCACGCCAGGCACGGGCACGCGGGTTCCTGTTTCGGAGCTTGCGGCGGAGTTTCTGGGCGGCAATATCTACCTGATTCGAGGCCGTTCAGAACCTGGCACCACGATTCGAGTCGCCGGGCGCGAGACTATTGTACCCGCTGAGGGATCTTTTCAACTTCAAACCACTGCGCCACCGGGAACGCGAGAAGTCAACGTCGAAGC
>DASWDX010000585.1:0-7381 GCA_036395055.1 Pyrinomonadaceae bacterium
TTACAGCGTAATGCGAAAGATGTTTGGGAAAGATCTTACGCCGGTAAAACTGCAGATGCGTGTCCCGGGCATCGTTTGGGGCACCATCGGCATGGAAACGGGCCTGGGTAGAAAGCGCTGTGTGTCGCTGCGGTATATTCAACTGGCCAAAGTGAGAACCGCCGCTCGGATTGGCTGTCCTTTTTGAGTGGACATCAATTCTGCCGTCGGCAGAAAAAGCGGGATTGACAGACGAGAAACTGCTCGCTCTTGTCAGCAGCCTGCGCGCCAGCAACGGCTTCGGTTCTCACCGCGAGTCAACTGAGAGTGACCTCACCAATTCCGCAATTCGAAATCCGCAATTTGAAATTCCTGAAGTCTTCAATGATAAGGAACGGCTAGTGATCGAATTGGCAGACGCGATGGCGGACACACCGTCAAACGCTTCTAAAGATCTGTACGCGCGTCTGCGCAATCTATTTTCCGAAGAGCAATTGCTGGAGTTGGGAGCGCAAATCGCCTTTGAGAATTATCGCGCTCGGCTCAACCGTATGTTCGATGTGGAGAGCGATGAACTCTACCAGCCGCTTCCAGTTGACGAGCCCGCGGCACACTAACCAGATGTCAAAGTGACTACACGATCTTTTCGCGTGACGCTCCTCGCCACCACGATCCACGAAGTCGCAAGTGACATTAATGTGCTTTCGTGCCGACAGTCTGCGCTTCTATTTTGTCGCCAGTCGCTTCCGGCGCGATTGAACGCTCCGGCCGCGCATACTTGTCCAACCCGAACCCAAGAAAGATCGTCGCCAGAATGAATGCGGAGGAGAAGAAGTATGGCGATGATACACCGAGGGAATCGAACGACCAGCCGAAGAAGAGCGGCGCAATGATACGAGCCACTCCACCATACGTCTGTTGCATTCCCATGTAGAGCCCGCGTTCTCTATGACTGATGACCCGGGAAAGCAGTGCTGTTACACAGGGAAAGGTAAACGCCGTTCCCAGAGGGATCAGCGCTACAGCGATTGCCAGCATTCCCAGGTTTCGCGACAACGGCATGCCCAGAACGCCAGTAGCAAGGAGCAGGAGGCCCAGGCGCGAAAGATTTGCTTCGCCCAGCCAATCGACCGCACGACCGAGCAGCAGCACGCGAGCGAAAACTGAGATAGCGCCGATGTACATGAAGAAATAGCCAATCGTCTGCTCAGTGACCTGGAAGCGCACGTTGAGGAAAAGCGCGAGCACCGAAAAGCTTCCCTGAAAGGCGCCGATGGCGATCGCATAAATCCAGATGAGGCGTGACGAAGGCTCGCTCGAATGCGAGATGACGCGCCAGATTGCCTGGGACGAAGTGCGAAATATCTCTCCTGCCTCAGGCTGCTCATTGAAGTTACGGGATTCAACCAGATAGCGCGCAGCAAAGATCATGTTTAGTCCACAGATCGCGGCGGCCATGATTCCCGGCGCCGCATGGCCCATTTGCAATGTCCCCGATCCCGGCATGAGGTCACGCTTGCCCAGGGCGATCGCGAAGGAACCAAGTACCGGCCCCAGCGCGACGCCCAGGTTGGTTGTCGCTGAGAGCCATCCCAGCGCTCGTGCGCGATCCTTAGGATCAGTCGAATCGGCCACGTAAGCCTGGATCACGCCAACGGTACCCCCGCCGGCCCCCTGCACAATACGCGAAAGGAACAGGACAAACAGTGAGTGCGCGAAGCCGAAGATCAGATATGCAATCGCCGATGAGCCTAACGCGATTAGCAAAGTGGGCCGTCGCCCCACACGATCAGAAAACCGTCCCCACATCGGCGCGCTCAGCAGTTGCGCGACAGTGAAGGCCGCGATGATGAATCCGGAAATAATCCCAATTCCAAAGTGCATTCCCAGCAAGTCGATCCCCGATCCGCCAAGTGTCTTCACATAAAAAGGCAGGAGCGGAATGATCATCAGCAGCCCCAACATGTCCACGAATGCCGTGGCCATTAGCGTGAAGAGCCTGGCCGGAATTTTCCGCACTTCCCGCCACAGCACGTAGAGCAGCCCTATTGCGATCGCGCCGAGCAATACGAGCACGATCGGCGATTGGAAGGAGTGGGCAATATTCTGCTGGATCATTTTGCTGCTCGCGTCGATCATCGCGCACTACAAACCAGATCGGCCGGTGGCGTTATCTAACGTTCTCCTTCAGTCATTTCTCGTTCTGGATCTTTTATCATCGGGGAGATTTGCATGCGAAGACCCAGCGACGCAAGTGTGAACGCTCCGCCCTGTTCACGCGGCGATTTGTTTACGTTAATCACGCGTAACATCGATATCACAGCACAAAAACATGATGTTGATACGTCGAACAGGAGAAGCGTGTGCTCGAAGCGTAAAACTATTGACGTTATCAACGGCTGGGCCGTCTGCGTTTCATCCAGCTAAGTGCAGGCGGTATGATGACTGAAACATCACACTAGAGGAGAGGGAAGTATGAAACTGACAGAGTTCTTACTAGCAGAATTGGACCGTGAGGTGGAACGTTCGCGTCGCGCTTTGGAGCAGGTTCCTGAGGGCAAGTACGATTGGAAGCCGCACGAGAAGTCTATGATCTTCGGGTATCTGGCTAATATGGTTGCGACGATTCCAACCTGGATTGCCATGCAGATCGCGCAGGACGAACTGGACGTGGCTCCGGTAGACGGCGGGAAGATGGAACAGAAACGGATGGATTCAAGCGCCGAGTTTTTGCGGGCGCTCGACAGGTCTGCAGCTGACGCACGTTCGGCTTTCGAGAAGACCACTGATGAGCACCTGTTGACCTCCTGGCGCTTACTGGCGCGCGGCCAGGTTGTTGCCGAAGCGCCACGCTACGACATGATTCAGGATACTATCAATCATTGGGCACACCACCGCGGGCAGATGACGGTCTATCTGCGTTTGCTGGGTGCGAAAGTTCCCGCCATCTACGGGCCGTCCGCAGACGACAGAGAGTTTCGCTAGTTGCAATCCATTCAAAAACGTTTGAATCCGTAGATTGCACACAGATTAGAAACAAGAGAGGCGACAAGGGGGTCACGAGCGAAAGTGTTCGAGGGTGAACCGCGCGTGTCCACTCGGTTCTCTGATCTTCTTGTCTGCGTAATCGGTGTAATCTGCGGATACTCGAGGTTTGTCGGTAAGAGAACTGCGAGCCTTTACGATGATTTCCAGACGCCGAGCGCCCGCAGCACTGCAACAAGTTGGGCAACGTGGTAGGCGTTGTGATCGGCGACCAGTAACAGCTCCCGCAAATATGTCTGGCCGCTGCCATGTGGTATCCGATCGAAGAGATTCACCGACGTATCGGAGGCAAGCTGTTTCAGTGCCTCACGATCGCGAAAAAACGCGGCAATGCTATCTTGCCACGCAGCGTCGCCTGGCGGTTGAGGTGAAGGAGGCCAATAATGCTCTGGAGGTGGCTCAACGTAAGCTGCGTCGCGACAGAAATCCAGTATGTCGCGCTGCGTGATCCTGAGATGCTCGATTAGTTGCCATGGAGAGTAGGGAAGTCCATCAGGTGCGACGCCTCTTGCTGAGAGTGGAATTCGTTCCGTCGCCCTGTCAAAGTTTACGTGAGCATCTTCCCAGTCGAGCAGCCTGCGCAGATGTTCTCGCAATGACTTGTCCTGATCGACTTTCAATTCGCTTTGCTGTCCCATCCAAAGTTCAGAGTTTAACCTTCAGGTTGTTGACTCTTATGCCTCGTTCTGTCCAGAACAATCCGCAGATTACACAGATTACACAGATTAGCGAACCCAGGACGGGAACGGTAAACGATGAACGCGCGTGCCCACTGTGTTCTCTCATCTTCTTGTCTGCGCAATCTATGTAATCTGTGGATACATTCTGCGCGCTACGAGTCGAGGTTGACAACCCCCCAGCAAGTCCATAAATTCCGCATATTATTTCAGATTAGCGGGGCCTAATGCCTCAGAAGGAGATTGATATGAGCATCACCTTTGTACGTATAGCCAAGGCCCGGATTATGAGCGCGTGTCGATCTTTAGAATGAGGAACAGTGGGTGTCGAACTAGCGGTCGCGCTTACTCTTTCCCCTTTACCCATTACCCATTACCCTCTTCCCCTGTTCCCCGATTCCCCGATTTCCCGATTTCTCCCGACTTTGCCTATGCTGCTAAAAACTACTGTCGGTCTTTTGCTTTTCGTATCGGCACTCGCGTGGGCTACTCGTGACGCTGATGTTTCAACCGTCTGCGCTCATTCTTCTCTCTGGGGTGTCTCTGGAGAGAAATGGAGCCCTGAAGGGCGCTTACCCGACTTCTCTTACGCCGGTTACCACTCGGGCGAAGCAGCAATTCCGACCGCACCGGCTAAGTGGAATCTCAAACGAGATTTCCATGCCAAAGGCGACGGCCGTACGGACGATTCCGCCGCACTAATCAATGCCATTCAGACGATTAATCGGGGAGTGCTCTTTATTCCAGCAGGCACTTATGTGATCGCACAACGCATCGATATTTTGAAAGGTAATCTGGTCCTGCGGGGAGTTGGACCAGGCAAAACAATCCTGCTTTTCCCAAAGTCTCTAACCGATCTGTTTGGAAACAGCGCGAGGGGAACGGAACAGTCTCAATGGTCCTTCCGGCCCGGACTCATCAACGTAACCGGAAAAGATCCAATCAACCCGGAGACGCGAATAGCCACTGTTACGGCGCCCGCAAAACGCGGCGGCAAGACTTTGCAGCTCTCAAATAAGATTTCAATTATGAGAGGGGAGTGGATCCGTTTAGTTGAGAGTGACCCACCGAAAGATGGTGCCGTTGCGGGATCGTTAATCCATCACCTCTACGGCGATCTGATGCCTCCTGGAGCAGGCCTTATTGGTACTCCAAAGGTGGTTCGCTTTCTATCACGAGTGAAGTCTGCTTCCGGAAACAGAATCGAACTTGAAAGACCGTTGCCGTACGACGTACGTCCGGAATGGACTCCCGAAATCCATCGATTTGCTCCATCAGTTCAGGAGTTCGGAATCGAAAGCCTTTCGATTCACTTTCCGTGGACGCCTTATCCCGGTCACTTCAAAGAAAAGGGGTACAACGGTATCTTTCTCCAGGACGTGTCTCGGTGTTGGGTTAACGATGTGGAGATTAGGAACTCTGACTTTGCTATCGATCTAAATTCTACCAACTTCTGCACGGTGATGAAGGTAACCCTGACGACGAGTGCGAGCAGAGCCGTAGGCGCCGGAGCGCAGGGAGCAAATGGTCATCACGGAATCGACATCAGTCATGGGACTGAAAATTTGGTCACGCATTTTGATGTGCAAACAAAGTTTGTGCACGACATCAGCGTGGAGTGGTACGCGCTACACACTGTTTTTGCGAACGGTCGCGGAGTCGACCTCAATATGGATCATCATCGAGAGGCAAACTATTCGAGTCTCTTTAGTAATCTTGATTGCGGCGCAGGCATGCGTCCTTTCAATAGTGGTGGGTCAGGTAATCGTGGGGCGCACTCGGGCGCGTACTCAACTTTCTGGAACATCCGCGCTACCGGGCCCTTACGCCTGCCTCCCCGCGACTTCGGTCCACTCTTGAACTTCATCGGACTGGAATTGTTTGAGGGCGACACTAAGGGGTTGACTCAGCCGAACGCCAACGATCCGCTGTCGCCCAACCAATGGCTAATCGACGTTCATGCACCCGTTTGTCCAGGCGAGTTGTATCAGGCGATGAGAGCGCGACGGTCATCTCACTCAAGATTGAAGTAGCGCTGCGTCTCTCTTTTCTTCCCCTTTCCCCGTTCCCCTCTTCCCCAGCTCCCTCGTCTCTCCTCACCGCCCACTGCCAAACACCTGAGCGATAATCAGTAAGACGAGCAAAATCGCCATAATGAGTAGCGCGATTTTCCAGAAGCTGTACGGTCGATCGCCTTGTATCTCACCGGTGCGGCCGTTCACTACAATTTGATACAGCTTCTGATTAAAAGGTTTCCGATGAAGAGAAGAAGAACAGCGGTCGCCCCGGCCACGAAAAGAACTCGCCGAGGATCACTCCCGAGCATGATCGCCGCGACCAGGAGTAGCGCATACGCGATCAGTGGCAGAACAGCATGCCATAGCCAATCTTCAAACACGGGACGATAGGCCGTTTGGCTTCTCGCGCGGTGAATGACTATTAGACCGTAGACCACACCTGTAAACCCACAGGCGGCGAGGGCAAGGCTGACCCTCGACAAACCATGCCAGGGGGCGCTCAGAATTGCGGACACGAGTAGCACGGTGCAGAAGTGCACAATCGTCGGAGTGCCAAACGCGTCAATCTGCCGGGCAGTTGTTCGTGTTCTTGACTCCGCGATGAGGGCAATCACTACAAACTGCAATCCTGTTAGTGCCGCACCCGAAGAACCGACGATAACGTAAAAGGTCTCCCATGCGACAAGTGGTGATCGTGCGGCTTCTTCCATAATGGCTCCTTGACGGTCGACAGTCTACGGTCCACAGTCCAGAATGCAAAAACGAAAGACCAAAGACCAAAGTCCAAGAACAAAAGCACGGAGTTCAAAGTTCAAAACTACGTGGTTAGGATCACGTCCGGTTCTGTAATTTATTCACACGTGTCGCCAGGCGCGAATCATCGATCTTCTCAGCCGTCGCAGCAAATGCTGCCTTGGCGCCGCGCCAGCGTAATTGCTCGACATCGTTAAAGAGGGGAGCGTCAATTCGCAACGTCGCGAGATGCTTGAATAGAAGCGCGTGCTCGAGGTTGCCTTCCCTGAGCGTGTCGACCGGGAAGTTCTCAATGTGGCCGTACCGATTGATGAGTGTCGCAGCTGTTCTCGGCCCGAGGCCCACAACGCCAGGATAGCCATCAGCGGCATCACCAACCAGCGCCAGGTAATCGGGGATAAACATGGGTGCGACACCAAACTTCGCACGGATAGCTTCCTCGTCACGAATCTGACCGCTTCTCCGATCAACTTGCACAACGCGCTCGCCGACGACGCATTGAGCGAGATCTTTGTCCGGTGTCCAGATGCACACCTTCTGCACCCGCTCATCCTTCGCCGCGAGGTATGCCGCCGATGCCAGGGCGTCGTCAGCCTCAAGCTCGATCATGGGCCACGCGACCACGCCCATCGCGACAAGCGACTCTTCCAATGGATGGAATTGTGCGAGCAGAGCCGGCTCGATCCCGGCGCCGGTTTTGTAGTCAGCCCAGAGATCATTGCGGAACGACTCAATCACGTGATCAGTTGCGACACCGACGTGCGTCGCTCCGTCCTCGATCATTTTGACAACCATCCGCAGTACGCCCGTCACAGCGCCGAATGGCGGATCAGTTTTCTTGAAGCGCCGCAGCCCGTAGAAGTGACGAAAGAGTTCGTACGTGCCATCAAGCAGGTGAACAATCATTAG
>DASWDX010000586.1:0-4203 GCA_036395055.1 Pyrinomonadaceae bacterium
CGCTTCGCAAACATTCTCTATCAACCGCAAGGCTGCAGATGTGGCCGCCACAAATGAAATCCGAGTGGTCAAGCACGGGAAAGGCATGATCTATTTCTCGTCATCGCTTGATTATTACACCGGCGAAGAAGATGTCGCGGCGCGAGGCTCCGCGAATCTCAATCTCACACGCGAATTCATGCGGCTCAAGGTAGTCGAGGATGGTCACAAACTGAAGTGGAAGACTGAGCCGTTGAGCGGGGAGATTCATTCGGGCGACTTGCTCGTTGTCAGACTCAAACTAAACGGCGCGAAGGCGCGTCACTTGATAATCGAAGATCCGATTCCGGCCGGAGCAGTACAAGTTGAGAGCGTCGGAAATCTAAATCTCGATTACAGCTCTGGTGACTGGTCCGACTGGTACAGCTCGCGCGAGTTTCGCGATAACCGGACAGTCTTTTTCCTGGACTACTTTGACGGCGGCATAACCCTGCAATATGCGATACGGGTCCAGGTCCCGGGACAGTTTCGTGTCGCGCCGGCGCGCGCCGAATTAATGTACAGTCCGACGACCCAGTCAAACACTGCCAGCGGTAAGCTTGCTTTCCTGGAGAGGAAATAGGAGGGACGCGTTCCCAGTACGACTTTCGTTTGATCGCAGATTTTGTCCGCCGGAGCTTTCCTCCTGATGGTTGCCGGCCGAACAAGTCCAGCTCCGAGACGAATCGATGTTCCAGAGGTAAAACCGATGCTGACTGACACATTTCACTCAATCGTCACCGCTACACGTAAGGTATTTACAAACTGGCAAGCGATGTTACTACTCGCAACTGTTTACGCTTTGCTGCTGGCAGCTCTCTACTTCTTTCTGGCGGTAAGGGAGGCTAGCTTTGGGCAAGTGCTACTCACCTTCACGCTGGCAATTGCAGCACCGCTGCTTTTCTTCGTGCTTCAAAGCATGGTCGCCGGCCAAACGGAGGAAGTGACCGCCGGTCTGCTGCTGAGAAAATCGCTCGCCAGTTTCTGGAAAGTGATCTTGATCAGTTTGCCGCTCATCGTGTTGGCAATTCTCATCGCATATCTATTGGCAAGGGCGCAAAATCGGTTTGGAGCAACTTTTAACAATCCCGATCTTCGTCATCCATTAGCGGAGACGGCTAACGCGCAGCACCCTGCCCGACCAATTGACTGGAAGGTCGCACTACTCTCGACTGTGCGCTACCTGGCCTTCGGCCTCGTTTTGCCTCTGATGGCAATTCACTTATGGCTCGCGACCGTAAATGAAGGTTTGGGTTCGGCGGTGAGAAAACTGGGAACGCACCTGGCGCGAGCGTTCGCGCCCCAGTCGGTGCTCATTTACATAGCCGGTTTTCTCGTCTTCGGAGTCGCTCCCTATTTGCTGCTTTTCAAAACCACACAGACTAAGCACGCGTGGCTGGAGCTTTTGTTGCTTGTCGCGCGACTCCTCGTGGTGTTTGCCCTGACGCTGTTTGGCTGGGCCATAACTGTGCGCGCCCTCGCGCAATCTTCGACAACCCCGCTGCCTGATCGAGCCAACGAGACAGCCTGATGCACACGCGGCGCTCATTAACGCCCGGGGTCGCGGGCATCTCGTCCGGTGACGCTGGGAGCGCAGACATCCTGTCTGCTGACTCTGCCGGCGCAGGCGTCCTGTCCCGATTAATTACTGTTTCCGCAAGAAGTTTGCAACGCGGGCTGCGATCGGACTACTGGGTAGATTCCAGACGACTACGTCCTCTTGTCCCCGTCGTCATCTGCTTTTTGATTATTGCTTCGGTAGTTGTCATCAAAGGCAAGCGCTACTTCAGTCTCTCGGGTTCTTCGGCGGAGTCCATTAATGCCGACACTCTCGACCGGAGTCTGCAACGTGTCGCAACTCTCGCGCTTGGCGATCGCCGCGGCGCTGTCATTGTTATGGATCCGCAAACGGGCCGCATCCGCGCGGTGGTTAATCCGGAACTTGCCTTCGAAGAAAATCTGCCTCCTGGCTCGACGATAAAGCCATTCACTGCGTTGGCCGCGCTAAAGTCCGGCGTGATTGACGAAGATTCGCGCACGTCATGCCGGGAAAAGTACGCCCACGAAGAATTTCACACTACCTGTTCTCACCCGCGCGACTTACCACCTTTGAATCCAACGGATGCAATTGCTTATTCGTGCAACTACTATTTCGGCAAAGTCGGCGAGCAGCTGGAGGAAACCGCCTTCAGTTCAACGCTGAACGAATTCGGCTTTGGCAGGCCGAGCGGGATTAATGCGGATCGCGAAGCGCAAGGCGCACTGCGACGCACTGAGTGGCACCCGCAGAACGCGATCGGCGAGGGCGACTATCTGCGCGCGACTCCAATCCAACTCATCGATGCATATTCAGCGATGGTGAATGGTGGTCGCCTTTTTAAACCAAGGATTGCTCCAACAGCGCATTTTGTTCCCGAGCTTCGCGCGCGTCTCATGATTGAGGATGAACACCGAAGCCTGATTCTTAAAGGAATGCGCGGGGTGGTTCGGTATGGCACGGCCGAAACCGCCAAGCTCTACTCACTGCCAATTTATATTTTCGGCAAGACAGGCACGGCGACCGAGATTAACGGTTACCGTACGCAGGGTTGGTTTGTCGGTTTTGCTTCCGAGCCGAAGGAAACCACGATCGATGAATCGGATTTCGCGCCGGAAAGAGTAAAGCTCGCTGTACTTGTGTTCCTGGCGAAGGCTCACGGGTCTGAAGCCGCGGAAGTCGCGCGGCCCATCTTCGACGAGTTCGCGCGCACGCTAGCGGAATCTGAGATTTCAAATTTGGGATCGCCGCTCGCAGAGCAGAAATCTGAGGACTCAGGTCTCGCGACTCCCGCAACGCCAGAAACTCAATCTGAAAGCTCAAATTTAAGATCTCAAACAATGACCGTTCGCGTTCATCTTGTTCGAGAAAATATCACGCGCACAATGCCACTCGAAGACTACGTGCGCGGAGTGGTAGCGGCTGAGGGCAGTATGGAAAGTGAGCCTGAAGCCTTGAAAGCCCTGGCCATTGCCAGCCGGACATATCTCCTCAAAAACCTTGGGCGACATTCCAGTGAGGGGTACGACTTCTGCACCACAACCCACTGCCAACGATACCGTCCTGCCGATCCAGAATCCCCGGCAGTATCGTCCGCGATCATCGAAGCTGTTGAAGCGACTAAAGGTGAAGTGTTGCGCGACGGCAATGATCAACTCGCGGATTCCTATTTCAGCGCCTCATGCGGTGGCGCGACTGCAAACCTGTCGACATTATGGGGTGGTACCGCACCTCCTTACTTGAGAGGAGTACGCGACGAATATTGCGCAAGTGAGCCACACCATAGTTGGAGCGATGTCATTTCGCCTGCGCAAATGCTCAAGGCGCTCAACACGGATCCGCGTACAAGCGTCGGCGAACGGCTTGTTGACGTAAGGATCTTACGCAAGGACGCCAGCGGCCGCGCTGAGTTAATTAGCGTGGAAGGCAACCGCCGAATCACCGTGAAAGGATGGGACTTCAAAATCATCGTTGGCCGGGCGCTTGGCTGGAACGTCCTCAAGAGTTCACGTTTTGACATATCGCGCTCGGGCGTGAATTTCGTATTCCGCGGCAGCGGCTTTGGCCACGGTCTGGGGCTTTGCCAGGAGGGCGCGCACGTCTTGGCGGCAGGCGGCGCAGGTTACCGGCAAATCCTCACGAAGTACTTTCCCTCCACCCACGTGGCCAGTGAAAGTCGTTCATTGGCCGACTTGATGTGGAATGAGGATCACTTCAAACGACTACGAGGGTTCCCGGAAATTCAACCTGAAAAAATCAAACACGTTTCCACTTCTGCCTCGCTTGATCAAAGATCCAGAGCGATTCGTCAAACGCTTTCCAGTGAAGATTTCCGTATCAGTTACCCTAACAATATCAGCCAACGTGAGATTGAAGGACTATTACGCTTGCTTCAATCGAGCCGTAAATCTTTAATTGCGCGCGTCACCACTGCCGGACTTGCTGCTCAGCTCCCTGCGCTCGACATCTTCATTAACGAAACGACTGGAGATTTCGTCGGTCGAACGCGACAACCAGCCTGGGCAGCTGCTGCCACCAGGGGAAATCGAATCGAACTCCAGCCGCTCGAAACGCTCAAACGGCGTCGAATTCTCGAAACAACTTTGCGCCACGAACTCGTACATACACTTGTCGACATTGTTGGTCGT
>DASWDX010000587.1:0-3958 GCA_036395055.1 Pyrinomonadaceae bacterium
TTGAGTGCGAATAGATCATCGCTTCGATGCCCGCGGCTTTCATGTCAGCCATCGTCGCGTCGTAAACTTCGTAGCCCCAGGCGCCCGGTTTTATGTGCGCAAATAACGCATCCTGCAGCCGGTTGGTATTGGCCAGAGCGCGCTGCAAACCTTCTGGTACGCCCCGTTCGCCCTTGCGCAGGACGTAACCCATCTTTTGCCAGTCGGTGCTTAGCCCCAGGTAATTGAGTCCGCAGTCGATGTGAATTACGTCGCCGCGCCGGATAACTTCCGACTCGTCAGCCACACTAAGAAACTGTTGCGTCTTTCCGGTTTCCTGGTTCTGACGTTGAATGCGCAGGTCTGGGTGAAACCATGTATCGAGTCCCTTATTGCTCATCTGCTGTAACCACCAATACCGCACGTCAGCGACAGTGGTCTTGTCAGGAATAATTACTTCGTTGGAAAAAGCCCGACGCGTAATGATCTCTGTCAGCGCTACCGCCTGGCTATAGTGTTCAAGTTCATCAGGCAGGCGTGTGTCCATGTACTCGACAATCAACGGAGCAGCCGTGACAAACCTGTCTATGTATTCTTTTCCCAGTGTCTCCGCCAGAAACTTATGCGCCTCGTACGTCAAACCGTTGGTCGCGCCGCGCGTGCCGCCGAAGTTTAGGGCAATAGTCTTCGGGCTTCGTTCTTCAACAATTTTCTTCAGCGTCGTCTGAATCTCTCTGCCCGGAGGATTGATGACTTCGAAAAACCATCGCAGATGCTCATCGGGATAACGGACCAGAGCGATGCGCTCGAGCTTATCTGTGCCGCGGTCGGTGAAAATGAAAAAGTCGCGCCGGCCCTCATAAGGAATCGGCGGCGCAATGTAGGGCACAACCGTTTCCGGATGAAACTCTTCGTTCGTGACGATCCACATTCCAACGTTGTGGCGTCGCATCATCGGCAACAGCATTGTGTCGAGACGCGTTTTGAGCCAGCCCTCGCGCACGTTTATTTGCTCGCGAACGGATAGCAGCCGCGGCAGCGGTTCAGTGCGAGCTTTCTTTTGCGCTGATGCCGGTGTGGCTGCGCATAGGCTTAGGACGACGATAGCGATAGCGCCAGAAATCAGTTTCGAGAATCGGGCAGTCATCTTCTTTAAGAGTCTCCTCGGTTTTGGCAGGACAGACATTTCTAGCCTGTCCCTCGCAAGATTTGTCTGGTGCGAATTGACAGCAGTAAGTAAGAAATGACAAGCAGGAATGCCGGTCCTGCAAAATCAGTATTGCGTTGGCCGTCGATAGCGATGCGTCACCGGTCGTCGCCTTCCGATGCCAATCGCATTGCGCGAGATAATTAACGTGGGCGGCAACTGGCGCCGCTTGAATTCATTGACCGGCGATTCCACTCGGTTCAAAATGTCGTACACCATCGTCGGATCATTTCCCGCTGCAATGATCTCTTCGGGAGTTGCCTTCTGCTCAAAATACATTTTGATTATTGGATCCAGCTTGTCGTAGGGCGGTAGTGATTGGTCATCAAACTGCCCGGGCGCTAATTCTGCCGATGGACGCTTCTCAATGATGGATCGAGGAATGACTTCGGCTTCCTGATTGAGATGGCGCGCCAGCGAATAGACCTCGGTCTTCAACACGTCCCCGATCACCGCCAGTCCGCCGTTGGTGTCTCCGTAAAGAGTGCAATAGCCCAGGGCAAGCTCCGACTTGTTGCCGGTTGAAAGCAGGAGGCGCCCTTCCGCATTGGAGATCGTCATCAGAATATTTCCGCGTAAGCGTGACTGCAGATTCTCGGTCGCATGTGAACTGGACTCCGCCGTTGCCGGCGGCAAATCGAGTTCTTTCAGCAGCACCTCGAAAGCTTTGGTTATTGGCCGCTCAATCACCTTCATGCCGAGGCGTCGTCCCAGCTCCCTTGAGTCGTCCACACTCGAGCGCGAAGAGTAGGGCGAAGGCATCATCACCGACAAAACGTTTTCCGCGCCTAATGCTTCACATGCCAGTGCGGCCACCACGGCAGAATCGATACCACCCGACAAACCTAACACTGCGGTAGTAAATCGATTCTTACGCGCATAGTCGTGAATGCCGAGAACCAGTGCGCTGCGAATGGTTTCAATATCGTCTCCCGGCAAACAACGTTCGTCCGCCACTCCGCTGTCAAGATCGACCGTGCTAAAGAACTCTTCGAAAGGCGGCGCTTGTAAGATTATTTTTCCTTCGCGATCTGAAACGATGCTAGCGCCATCGAAAATTACTCCGTCGTTTCCGCCAACCAGATTAACAAACACGATAGGCAGGTTCGCCATCCTGGCCCGATGCGAAACCATCGCGCAGCGCTGGCCCATCTTTCCTTTATTAAACGGTGAGGCGTTGATCGAGACTAGCACTGCGGCACCGAGCTCTATCAATTCGTCCGCTGGATCGTGAGCGTAAAGACGCTCTTTCCAGAATGTCTTGTCGTTCCAAAAGTCCTCGCAGACAGCCACGCCAAGTTTGCGGTCGTCTACCGTAAACAGATGACGTTCGCGCGCGGGCTCGAAGTAGCGAGGGTCGTCAAATACGTCGTATTCCGGCAGCAGAGTTTTATCGGCAAATCCGATGAGCTTTTTATCGCGGATGACAGCTGCCGAGTTGTAAAGCCTGCGGCCGGCCACCACGTCGTTGGGCCTGACGGTGCCCACGATTGCTGTCAATCCTTCGGTTGCAGCGATGATCGTTTCCAGTGGTCGCAAGGCACAACGCGCCACATCCCGATCGAGAAACCAGTCGAGCGAAGTGTAGCCCTGCACGCAGGCTTCGGGCAGGACAACCAGATCCGAAGCGTCCTGTCTGCCTCGTTCAATCGCTCGAATAATACTGGCGGTATTGCCTTCGTAATCCCCGTTAGTTGTGTTTATTTGCCCGATGGTGACGCGCATCTGAACGTGGGTTGGGTATTCGGACTTCGCTGTTTAGTGTTTGCTGTTTGCTTAGGACAGATCGTGCACATTTTGTGAGCAAAGCGCAAACTCACGCGGGACGGGACGGCGAGAGTGACTGGCTCAGGACAGTAGTCCGAACTGCGCGACGGTCCCTCGTTCCAGCGCTGCCTACTGTCTCATCTCGCGGCGGCCCGACCCCATTCGCGAAACCCACCGTACGGGAGGTTGTGGAATCTATTGCCAGGTTATTTTGAAGGTCTTAGCTCTGGCCCACACGTGCCAGCATTACAATTAGACGAGGCGCACTCATTGTCACTCAAGCACGGACAACCTATTGGTTTACTTGATGAAACGGCGCAAGGATCAACGGTGGCAGCCTGCGCGCGGGTCGGCGCAGTAATGGAGATGATTACAGGCAATGCTATCGCGGCCATCAGTCCCAGCTTCTTCACTAACTCACGTCGAGATAGTTGCGTCTTCGTCGTCGCTTTCCATGTCTTTTCTTTAAGAAGGCTGTAAACAGATAACTCTTCTAATCCGAGCCTCACTACCTGCTGGGAGACGGGCGCCTCGAGCTCCTGCTCCAGTGACGTGGCGATCTCGCCCACGCTTTTTTGTCCATCACAGTTTTTCCAAATTAATGCCGCGGTTTGATTCAGGCAATGTGCTTTATCCATGTTCAAGTCGTAAATCAGGACTTCGTCTGGTAGGTCTTCTACGATCAAATCCTTGTGACGTGCGACAGGAAACTTTCTCATTCAAGCGTCTCCTTGTTTCGATGTGGATTAATCGCGGAGGTTTTACTTTTTACTTGAAGCGTCGTCAACGAATGATTTCATGCTAAGGGCGCGCATTGCGGCGAAATAGGGCAATGGAAAGTCTTCATCTCGAGCCGCTTTAAGTCACCGTCGTCGCAAACCAACTACACCGTCGTCCCAGTCAATTGAGCGACCTTAGGGCCGTATTGTATAGTTCGATTTGCTAATAGTTGACGTGTTCCTTTCTCCCGCGATGAAGATGACAGGAATATCGGTGATAGAGACT
>DASWDX010000588.1:0-13180 GCA_036395055.1 Pyrinomonadaceae bacterium
TGCGCGACCAATCCAGCCGATCCACCGATGTAGATCCATGCGAGGCCGAGAATATAAGGCGGAATGACAAGGGGAACTACCAGCGCCAGCCGCAACAAGCGTTTGGCTCGCAGGCCAGTACGCGCCAGCAACAATCCCAAAGGCGCGCCAATAATAGTGGCGAGCAACGCTGAGCCAACGCCCAGGAGTGTGCTGGTGAACAGCAAATCGCGCTGCCGCAGGTCCGTCAGCAGATGACGATAGTTAATGAGGCTGAAGCTGCCATCCGCGCCAATGAAAGAGATGCCAAGCATGTATAGAGTCGGCAAGGCGCACAACGAGAGAAAGAGTAACGAGGCGAAGGCAAGTATGACCGTGCGCGCCGAGGGCCAGACAACTACGCGACGGGTGACTGCTGCGGTTGCTGCGCTTGCCATAGCCGAATCCAGAATCTTAAAGTCCGAGGATCGTCTGTAGTCGGCGCGTCACGTCATCGACGCGATCAGCCGCTTTGCCATAGTCGAGCGTCATCGGCTTCAGAGACGAAATGGGGGGCATGTTCTTCGGAGGCTCGACGCCTTCGTGCAAGGGAATCTGCACCGCCTCTGACTGCGCCAACATTCGCTCGACCTCCGGTGAAACCAGAAAATCGATCAGCTTCTTGCCAGCCTCCGTCCGTTGCGCGCCCTCGATCAGTGAGATCATGTTCGGCATCACCGGCACGCCCATTCCCTCGCGGTCAGGAAAGACCATAGCCACCGGCTGCCTGTCTTCAAGCGCCACGTTCACGTCGTCCGTATCTGTGAGCCCAACCTTGACCTCACCGCGTGCCACCATGTCACGCACTACCGAGTTCGCGGCGACGATCTTCACGTCGTTGGCTTTTAGCTTGCGAAAGAACTCATCCGCGCGCTCATCGCCCAACTCTGCGTAAAGCGCCGCCACATGGAACGAGGTCGTGCCGAACCGCGGATCGGCGATGGCGACCTGCCCTTTCCATTTGGGGTCGATGAGATCGAGAACCGACTTTGGCGCTTCTTCTCTCTTTACGAGCTTGGTGTTGTAGACAATCACACGCGAGCGCGCCGAAAACCCAGTCCAGAAATCCTCCGGGTCTTTGAAGACATCGGGGATGCCAACGGCGCTCGGCGACTTGTAACGCCCAAGCACACCACGCTTTTTCAAGACCAGCGTGCGTACTGGTTCATTCGACCAGAAGACATCAGCTTGCGGATTGCTTTTTTCCGCCAGGAGCCGGTTAGCAAGTCCGGTACTCTTGGCCTCTTCTGTGTCATAGACGGCGTTCACCTTTACGCCAGTTTTCTGCTCGTAGCTCTTGAGAACAGGTTCAGAAAAGACGCGATCTGTTGAAACGTAGATCGTGACCTCATTTGTGACTCCGCCCTTGTCGCTGGTTCGCGTCGCAGGTTGCTGTCCGCCACAAGCAACTAATGTGATTGCAAGGATAGCGGAGGCAAGAAACATTCGCAGGTAATCGGTGCATGCCATTTGACAAATCTTCCCTTTAAATAGTTCGTGTAATCGAGAGCACAGGACGCCCCATTTTGATTGAAGTGATGGTGATTGCCAACTTGATCTTGGCTAACTTGACCAGAAAGGGTCGGCGGCACCGGATCTTTACGTAGATGCACCGGCTGCTCGACGGGCCGAGTTCGGCCGCCCTTTCCCGGGCTATTCTTAGGCTGCCGCTTGATTACGATTAGGTTCAAGTCAGCCGCGGACTCAAAGGGTTGCCCCCCGCGAACTGCTTCAATGCAGGCTCTACCTCACCATAGTCCCACCAGTTTCCACCATAACGGCCCCACTCCCAGCCAGAAAACAAGATTGAGGATCGAGATAAGAAAGCCCAGCTTCCACCAGGTTGCTTGTCCTACATAACCGGCTCCGAAGTAGATCGGAGCTGAGCCCGTTCCGTAGTGGGTGATTCCCGCATTTAGATTGGAGAAGAAGGCCAGCGCGAGTGCCGCCAGCATAACTGGTACGCCACCCGCAAGAGCGGCTGTCAGAAATACGGGATAGAGCGCGGTAACGTGCGCAGTCATGCTCGCAAAGCAGTAATGGACATACAAGTAAGTAACAACCAGAGCCAACAGCGCGGCTTTCCAGGGCCAACCGCCCAACTGTGCAAAGACGTCTTTCGAAAGAACATTGATGACACCAACCTCATTCAAAGCGGCGGCCATCATGAGAAGAGGAGCGAACCAGATCAATGCGTCCCACGCTTTTCGCTCGGACAATAAATCGTCCCACGTCAAGACACGGAAGACGAGGATCGCAGACAAGCCCGCCAACGCCACAAAGGCGTTGGCGATCCCGTGCCAGGGAGAGGTCACCCAGCCAACCATCACGGCTACCAGGATGACGACCAACACAATCTCATCCCGCTTCATTCGCCCCAGGCTGTGAAGTTTCTCGCGTGCTAGTGCGCGTGCCGGTTCAATGTCCTTTAGTTCCGGTGGATTCAGGCGGTAGATCAGATAGGGCACGAAGATCATTGAAAGCAATCCGGGCACTGAAGCAGCGAGCGCCCAACGCAGCCAGGTCAATTCAACATGCCCAATGTCGCGTGCGAAGCCGGCAATCAAAGGGTTGGCAACCATGCCGGTCAAAAACATTGCCGAGGCTGTGTAGGTGGCATGAAAACTAACCAGCGTCAGGAAAGTTCCGATTCGGTTTGCAGTTGGTCCGGGCTCTGAGTCCAGCGCCTTACACAAGCTGCGGGTGATGGGATAAACGACGCCGCCGCCCCGAGCCGTATCTGAAGGAACGAAGGGCGCTAACACGACGTCAGCGGCTACTAGCGAATACCCCAACGTCAGCGCGGTGTGGCCGAAGCGCCGGATAAATTGATAGGCGATACGCAGTCCCAGGCCGGTCGTAATGACAGCCCGCGCAAATAAGAAAGCGGTGAAGACCAACCATACCGTGGGATTACTGAAGCCTGACAGCACTTTCTCCGCAGGCAAAGTTCGCGTCAGCGCCAGCAGTGTCATCGCGATCACCACACTGACGCCCATAGGGACTGGACGGGCAACCAGAGAGACGATGGTGGCGACAAAAATGGCTAGCAAATGACGCTGCGCGGGATCCAATCCAGGCACGGGAAGAAAATAAACCAACGCGCCGGGGACGATCACGACGACCCATCGCCAAGAGGCTGACGGGTGTGGCATGGTCAAACTTAGAACTTCCTGAGTTTTGGCTGCCAAGTTTTCAGTCTCCAATCGGAGGGAAGTTGTGTAAAGACAGCATGCAAATCCATCCTCGTTTTTCCGAACCGCGCCGTCGACGTGACATAGCTCGCATCCGTGAGCATAAGCACCCAAGTCTTGCCCCTCTTCTAAAATTCGATGCCCCACGTGATGTTCAGTCTCCCGTTAACAGAGTCGTCGTTGAACGACGGACGGCGCTTGATTTGATAGTCAAAGCTGAGTCGCGACATATCGTCGACCTGCCGGAAGTAACCGAAGTTGAACGCTCGCACGTTACGACCCGTGACGGGATCGTTGTTGAACTGGTCGTAGCGTGCGTAGATGTTGTCTTTAGCGGTGAATCTGTAACCTGCGAACAGATGGCCGCCCGAAGAGTGCGCGCCAGGACGGAACGCCGGCGTGAATTCCGGCTCAAGGCTCAGCAGCGTGGAGGGCATGTTGCCCGCGACGAACTCGCCGCGCAGACCAAGGCGATCTGTGACGGCGTACTGGAAGTCAGCGCCGAAGATATTCTCGTTGTTATTTCCCGAAACGCCGTCGGGCAAAAGTTGTTTGCCTACTTGTGCGGAGATGCCGGCGGCGAAGCGGCGGTGAAGGACTTTACGCACGCGCCCAAGGAAATTGAGTTGACGGTTGTTGTCGTTGAAGAAGCGGTTGCCGTTAAATACGCCGACGAAATATTGCACGCCCTTCAGCCTGGGGCCCAGGGTGCGGAGGTCGCCCGAGAGCAACAGCCCGCGGTCGCGCTGTCCCGGAAAGAAGTAGCCGGCAAAGATCGCTCGCTCGGGTGACTCACGCACAGCGCTTGACTGCTGGATGTCAAAGCCGAATGGCTTCACGAACTGCCCGACCCTCAGCAAGGTGTAATCGTTAATGTAATATTCGAGGAAAGCATCGTTGAGTAATTCTTCGGCAATCCCGGCAGGCGCCGGATGATATTGAATCTCCAGTCCCGCACCGAGCCGTTCGGAAACTTTGCCTGACCAACGTATCTCGGCTCGCGACACGTTGAAGTTAGGCTTGAACTCCGATTCGCCGTCACGGACCGGCAGCGCCGAGTAACGTAATTGGATGAAAACCTCTGGCCTGGCCCGAAGCGTCTCGGACCGCTCACTGCCTCCCAATTCAGGCTCTACTACACGCTCGACAAACGCGGCCCCCGGATTCCCAGTCTCTGAAGGGGCTGCTGCTGGCGCTTTTACTGATCCCGCCACAGTCGTTTCGTCGGACGAGGCCTTATTGGTAATCCGGTTCATCTCCGCACGTAAGCCCTGCATCACGTTGTTGAGCTCCTGGATCTGACGCATTGCCTCGTCAAGTTTGCGCTCAAGCTCTCCGAGACGGTCGTCAGAGCCGGGCTGTTGTGCTTGTACACCGGAAGCTAAGGCGCATAGCAGCAACATGGACGTGACAATCATCATCGGCTCAATTCTTCGCCCCAGACTCTTCAAAACTCGCCGAGCACGGTGCTGTTTACGGGTACTTGCGCCAGTACGCTCCAGTAGTTGTTGGCATTTTTCAGATATCACGCTGAACTTCTCTATCCCTTTCCTTGAGCATTCCCATAAACATCGGCGGTGGTCTACCACCTTCGTTTTGGAGGTCACCGCAACATTGAAGGTAAAAGCGGGCGACAGCACGCATTGCTGACCAGCTGCGGCAGAGCCAAACGAAATGTCTGCTGCAGCAGATGCGGAGGCGCCCGCCATCTCCTCTGTCATAGAAAAGCAGAACTAGTCCTGCACTTCGTATGTCCAAATCTGGGCGGGCTCGTTGCCTCTCCTCGGCACGCCGACGTAAAGCCTGTCGCGCTGCACGAACAAGAAGCCGGTCCTTGCGCCGATCTGGCTGGGAACATCAGCCAGCGACTCATATTGATCCGGAGTTTTTTGTTGGAAGACGCTGATAAATCCTTCCGCGCCGAGAACGTATACCCGTTTGCGGCGAGCGTCGTAGTAGACGTCATCGCACGAGCCGGTAGAGGGTAACCGAGCGACCTCGCGGCCAGTCTCGGTATCGAAGGCCAGGAACATCGGGATTTTTCTGGTGCAGACAAAGACGCGATGATCCGGTTCATTGAGGGCCATCGCATAATTCCCCCGCACACCCGTGAGGGGCCACTTGCTTATAGCTCCCGTCTTACGGTCAACGGACTCAACTACACCTCCGCCCGTTGGGACGTTGACGAAGATTTTGGAACCTTGTTCTTCGACCTGGAATGACTCCGGGTGAGCGTCAATCATCACATCCTTGCCAATGCGTTCTCCGGTTGAGGCGTTAAAGGTAGCGAAGCCTGCAATTGTTCCCTCGCCATAACCTACAATCACTGTTTTTGTCGAGGCGTGGTAACGAAGGTTATCGGGATCTGCGCCAACCTCGATCGTCTTCTCCAGTTTGTAATCTGCGCCGGTATAGATCATCACCTTTCCATTACCGGCATTGGTAACCCACAATTTGTCCGACTCGTCGATAAATAGCACTGCCTGTGGTTCGTCCAGCCCCTCCTTGATCGAGTGGATGATTGTGGCAGTGAAGGCATCAAACACCTCTACTGAATGGTTCCCTAGAGCAGAAAAGATCACCCTTCTCCGCTTCACATCAGCGGTAAAGTGGTCGAGGCGTCCGGCGATTGGCGGTAAAGGGGCTTGCTCGTAAAGCTGCAGTGGAAGTCTTGCCCGTACCGGCGGGGTAGACTGTTGCGTGTTGGTTTGCGCAGAGCTGTGGAACGTCAGTGCCGACAAGATTCCCAATGCAAGAAGAATGGAGCAACAAAATAATTTCATGTTCACCTCGCTAAACTGTTATCTGGAACTGGACCGTACCTAACACACACAAATTCACTGTGGCTCATAAACGCGGATTTCCGCCGACTCGTTGTCCTTGCGCGGAACGGCAACGTAGTAGCGATTTAACTCTGGAACGAAAAGAGAAGTTCGCGCGATCGGCCGCGTGGGAATTTTGACGAGCGGCGCGTAGTGATCGGCGTCCTGCTGTTGAAAGACATCTACGAACCCTTCGCCCCCAGACACGTAAAGGCGTTTATGACGGGTATCGAAGAACAGACCGTCTAGAAGTCCCACGGTCGGGAAATCCGCCACCTTCTTAAAGGACACAGTGTCGTAAACGATAATGTGACCAGGCGTCCGTGTCCCTACGAAGAGCCGTCCGTTGGCTGAGTCAAGCGCGAAGCTGACAGTGCGCTTGCTTTCCACTGCCTCCCAGGATTTAGTGATCTCGTTGCTCTTAGCATCGATTACGGCAACCTCACTGCTCGCCGGAAGTGTGACGTAGATTCGGCGCCCCGAATCATCTACCAGTATTCCCCCGGGGTGCACCTTGGTCCGAATATCTCCGATGTGTTTGTTCTTGCGCGCATCGATGATAGCCACACTCCCATAGTCCTTTTTAGCGTCCTCGCCGCCATAGCCTGCATAGAGAAGCTTGCTGCGCGGACTGTAGCCAACGAGGTCGGCTCCCAAGTCCAGCTTAATGCTTTCGATCAGTTCGAGCGTCTTGCCGTTATATACCCGGCACGTCCCGTCGTTGCCGCTAGTGACAAAGAGCTTCTTCAACTCGGGTATGTACCAAACTCCCTGGGGCTTTTGCAGTCCCGTGAGATTGCTGATCCTCTTTCCCGCACGTAAGTCGATTACTTCTACTGTGTTGTTTCCGAGCGCCGCCACGAAAAGCCGCATGCCTTTGACATCCGCCGTAAGGTGATCTAAGCGACCTTCGACTGACAGCGGAATAGTCTGCACAAGTCGTAATGGCGCGGGATCGCTTTGTGCCGACAGTGGGAGCGCCAGCGCGAATACCGTTAATGCCAGGGTGATGATTTTCTTCATACGACAAACTGCCCTCTGTAAAGTTAATTTGCCAGCGCTTTATAAGTGGTTAGCTCAGGATTTCGCTTTCGGACGATACTGCGGTCAATTACCAGTTCAGCCTTAATCCCAGTTGAATCTGGCGTGAGCTGGTCTGGGTGGATGTTATTTGGCCCACCGCCCCGATTGCGCCGCCAGCCTGGTTGAACACTTGATTGTTGGATAAGGGCGCCGCAAAGTTAGTGTGATTCAGGATGTTGAAGAACTCGGCCCGAAGTTGCAGTCGGAAGCCTTCTGAAATGGCCGTGACCGGTATGTTCTTGTAGGCTGCCAAGTCCAAGTTGAACAACTTGGGTCCAGTCGCGATGTTTCTACCTGCATTGCCTAATCGCGTCAGCGGATTCGGTAAGGTGAAGCAGGCGGCATTGATATAGTGAAGGGGATCAGCCGGGTTCTCTATTTTGCATCCGGGCACATAGTCCGGCCAGCCGTTGACGTCAGTACCCTTCAGCCCGAGCGGGTCTCCGCCGATGATGACCGAGAAGGGTACCCCCGTGGTAGCGCTGAGTATTGATCCGAGCTGCCAATTACCGAGCAGCGCAGATGCAACTCCCGACTTCGGGCCGGGTATGTTCCAAAGTGCGTTGCCGATGAAGACATGCGTGTAGTCATACGCGCAGCGTCCTGTCCGATGGGCCTTCTCAAAAAACAAAGGCGAGGTGATACCGTTCTGGAATTGATCACCTCTTGACGCTTCCGAGCCGTCATCGGTGCACTTGCTCCAGGTGTAAGAGCCCTGTGCCTGAAAGCCGTGAGCCATCGTCTTGACGATCTGAAGTTGAAGTGCGTTGTACCGACTATTCCCATCCCAAAGAGTGCCTCGAAGCTCGCCGGCATTTGGATCGACAACGGTGCCGCTACCTCTGGGTGTCGGCCAAATGTAACCATCCGCATTCTGGCCGATGGGCAGAACAATGTTGACTTCGTCAGTGCCGAACGCCATGTGAACCCCGCGCGATCCCACATAAGCTGCCGTCAGAGTCCAATCTGCAAAGAATTGCCGCTGCAGAGTTAGATTCCAATTCATTATGTAGTTACGCTTGGGGCTTTGTTCGGTATAAACGGAGTCACCGGGCACCGTAGCAAAGTTGATGGTGTTGAAGATCAGGTCGGGAAACGAACCTTGCGCCAGACCACTTACCGTCCTGCCTACGTTGAATGGCGTTCCCTGCGATGCCTTGGGCGCCCATATCCATGGAAGTGGCAAAGCGTCGTAGATGCCGAAGCCGCCACGGAAAGCGGTTTTGCCATCGCCGAACACGTCATAGGCAAATCCGACGCGGGGTTCGAAATTGCGCAAAGTAGGATTGCGGGTGAATAGTGTCTTTACGTTAACTATCGCACCGCCGTTGAGGTTGAGTACAGATGTGAACTGGTCGTGCGCCTCTGTCGGTATCGTGCTCATCTCATAGCGCAACCCCAGGTTCAGATTCAGCCTTGAACTGTAACGCCAGCTATCGTTGAGGTAACCGGCCCAGATGCTTTGTCGCACGCCGGCTTCCCGCGAACGAGTCGGGTCGAGAGCGAAAAAGTTCGTCGGCCTATTGGTCAAGAAGGCCTCCAATGAAGCGAAGCTAACACGACCGTTCGGTCGCCTCAGTCCGAGTTCGTTGTACTCGATTTTTTCGAACGCAAAACCAAATCTCAGAGAGTGGTTACCTCTCGTGAGAAATGCGTCATCATAGATTTGGTACGAGTTCTGAACGTGATTGAAGAAAGAGTTGCCCGCAACAGCCACACTGTCAGTTATCACACCGGAAACATTAATGATTGCTGCTGCTCTACCGGGAGCACTTCCGAGAGAGGTGTCTTCGGCTACGGGAGTAACAGCCGGTCCGGTTACGTTAACAGCCCCCTTTGTCCGGTTATAACCCAGCCGAAATGAATTGATGAAGTTTTGATTGAACGTATGAGTCTCTTCGATAGCAATCATTTGTCGTCGGGTGCGATTAGGAAAGACTGCGTTATTCAAAACGTCCGGGACGCTGAAGCTCCCATCGTCGAACATATACGTGCCAAACAGGCTATCCTTGCCTGAAAACCTATGGTCTATGCGCGTGGTAAAAAAGTTTTCGGTAAAGATTTGGCTCAATGGGGTAGAGAAACTTCCCGTATCGCCGTTCCCACGCAATGGTCCATTCGGTAGTTGCCAGAAATTGAGAAACGGGACAATCTTAGGATCCACGACGACAGTATGAGTCGTGCAGGGACTGCTGGCAGGCGCGCCAGCGGGGTTCGAGCAGAGAATGCCGGCACGAGCAGCTGGAGATGGCACATTGACCGTGCTTGTGACACCCTGCGAGCGCCTGATGCCCTCGTAATCGGCAAAGAAGAAAGTCTTGTTCTTGATAATTGGCCCCCCGGCGGAAGCCCCAAACTGGTTGCGCCGCAGCGGCGGTTTTTTCCCGTCAAAAAAATTGCGTGCATCCAGTGCATCATTGCGTAGGAACTCATAAGCCGAACCGTGCAAAGAGTTCGACCCCGATCGAGTGATGGCATTGATAACCCCTCCCGAGGTTCTTCCGTATTCAGCCGTATAGTTACTGGCCAATACGGAGAATTCCTTAATGGCGTCGGCGCCAAGATTCACGCCGCCGGCACTGCCCGGCGCACCGTTTGTATAGTCGTTAATGCTGACCCCGTCGATGCGGTAGTTGTTTTCCTGGGGCCGGTGACCGGTGATAGACAGCTCATCACCGAAGCCCCGGTTGCCTCGGGAGCTCGTCGTCCCGACGACAGCTTGTGTTCGCACACTGGAAATCCCAGGCTGTAATGTAGCGAGGCTGGTCCAGTCGCGCCCGTTGAGCGGCAGCTCGACAATGGTTCGCTCACTTACTACAGCGCTTATTGTTGGGGTCGTCGTATCCACAACAGGGGCCTCGTCGGACACTGTGACGGAGGCGCCCACGGCGCCGGCCGTCAGTTTGAGGTCGATCGTCAAATCGGCACCGACAGTTAGTGCGACGCCCTTTTGAAGAAACGAGGTGAAGTTTGGCGCGGAGCCGGTGATCTCGTAATCGCCGGGCAAGAGGTTGGTTGCCCGATATATGCCTTCTCCATTCGCTACGAGACTGGTAGTCACTCCGGTCGCCGTATTCCGAATCGCGACCTGTGCGCCGGGAATCAACGCGCCGGTGCTATCCGTCACTTGGCCCGAAATCGTCCCGCCTGAAACTTGGGCGCTAACGGCAAAAGGTATCAGCAGAATAACCAGGAGGCCCAAGACGTGGGTGAACTTGCAAAAGTTGACAGAAGGCATGTCGATCCACCTTTCTCAGTTGAATTCGAAGACTTGTTAGAGCAGCGGATAGTAAGAACTCAGACCATATACCGGACGATTACAGTTAATGCTTTTGACGATTGGTCTGGACACAACTTTACAAACATTCGGAGAGCTTTTTCGATGACTTGCGCCGGTTGGGATCCGGTTATATGATCCGCCCAGACTGAGCGATGATTTCAAGAAGTTCCGCCAAGGGTTGGCAAAAGTTTGTTCGGTATGCCAACGAATTAATCTTAAAATTGCGCCCGGAAACCAGAGCAGTGGCCAAAGACGATGGCGTACAAATAACCTGACACGCCACCAACGGTCTTTAGAGAAGCTTTGTAAAAGTCTTAAAAAGCACTTTAATAAGTCTTAAAACTTTCTTACAGCCCTATGGTTTCGCAGGTTCAGGAAAGTTATGAATTCGGTCCCTTCCGCCTCGACCCGGTGGAACACATTCTCTTGCGTGACAATCAAGTAGTGGCGTTGACCCCAAAGGCGTTTGAAACTCTGGCTCTGCTAGTTCGAAGTAGCGGACATCTTGTCAGAAAGGAAGAACTGATCGAGTGGGTCTGGCGCGATACGATTGTAGAAGAGGGTAATCTGAATGTCATCATCCATACGTTGCGAAAGGCTTTGGGGGACGACCCGCGCAAAAGCAAGTACATCGAGACTGTCGCGAAGTGCGGCTTTCGCTTTGTGGCTGAGGTCCGTAGGAGAGCCGAGCATCAACAGACAGCGAGTGACGCAACGAATGCCTACCCATCAGACAATGGAGCCAAACATTTTTCATCTCAACAACCGATCACGACATCTCCTTCAGTTTCCTTATCTCCCTCCTTGCCTCACCGTCTGCGCGATCGGCGCCGCTTAATAGTCTTTGGAGCGAGCACTCTCGTAGTCGCCCTTGCGGCCACGGTTTTTTTCCTTTGGCGCTCTAGCCATCGGCCCAATGCCACAGCGGCTGCGCCGGCGGCACCAGTCAGATCGATTGCGGTGCTGCCCTTTAGAGTTTTGAGTAGTGAGACAGGGGACGAGTACTTGAGCTTGGGTCTGGCCGACGCCTTGATCACCAGCCTTAGTCAGACCCGACAAGTCATCGTGCGCCAAACAGAAGCCGTAGCCAAGTATCAGAATACGGGCAAGGACCCACTGGAGGCGGGGCGTGAGCAGGGAGTCGATGCGGTCCTCGAAGGACAGGTGCAGCGCATTGGGGATCGGGTGCGCGTGACTGCGCGGCTCGTGCGTACTAGCGACGGTACATCGCTCTGGGCCGATCGCTTCGAAGAGAAATTTACAAACATCTTCGCGGTCGAAGATACAGTCGCCGAAAAGGTGGCCCGGACCACAATCCTGGCAATGAAGGGCGCGGGCGAGGTACCAACGGAGCGACTCACGAAGCGTTACACCGAAAATAACGAAGCGTATGAGGCTTACCTCAAGGGTCGCTACATGTGGAATAAGCGAACCGTTGACAGTCTGGAAAAGGCGCTGGTGTATTTTCAGCAGGCCATTCGCCTCGACCCGAATTATTCCCTGGCTTATGTCGGTCTTGCCGATACCTACACTCTGCTCAGCTTTTTTACCCTTGCCGCTCCCAGTGAAGCTTTTCCGAAAGCGAAGGCGGCAGCCGAAAGGGCATTGACTATCGACAATACTCTGGCGGAGGCATACACGGCGCTAGGCCAATACAAAGCCTACTACGAATGGGACTGGAACGGCGCGGAAGATGAGTTTCAAAAAGGCATTGCCCTTAACCCTAATTATCCGCTGTTACATCATTGGCGCAGCCTCAACCTAATAGCGATGGGGCGGATGGATGACGCCCGATCCGCGATGCAGCGCGCATTAGAATTGGACCCGCTTCTGCTGATTACGAACGTGAACCTGGGCCGGATTGATTACTATGAAGGCCGTTACGATCAGGCAATCAAACAATATCAGCGCGCGCTGGAGTTGGATAAGAACTTTATGCGCACGCATCTTCGACTTGGCCTTGCTTATGTGCAGCAAAGGCGCTTTCAAGAGGCACTTACCGAATATCAGCGGGCGCGGGAGATTGCCGGCGAGACCCCACAAATAAACGCGCATATTGCCTACGCTATGGCCGTCTCAGGAAAAACGTCGGACGCACTCTGGGCGCTCGCCAAGTTGCAGGACCCGGCGAAGCGACAGTACGTTCCTCCTTTTGACATCGCGCTGGTGTACATCGGTTTGGGCAAAAAGGACAAAGCCTTCGAGTGGCTGGAAAAAGCTTATGCGGATCATTCAACGGAGATGATCTACTTTAAGGTTGACCCCGTGCTCTCCGGATTACGCACAGATCCACGTTATCAAGATCTTCTGCGTCGCATGCGTCTAAGCTAATCTGCAGCTGGCGTGGAGCAGCATAAGACTTATTTCACGATCACGTGAAGGTCGTCGAAGTAAATCACCGAATCGGCCTTGGTCCATAATCCTACTTTGCCGGCTTCTTTGAAAGTCTCGTCTTCTACTTCAAAAAGTTTCTTGCCATTGTGGTAGACCTCAAAGTGATTCCCTTTAGCGACCACGCGCAGCGTGCCCCACTCTCCTGAAGTGACTTTCTCTTTCATGCCATAGGTGCGGCCTTTTCCCACGAGCGGCAGATCCGTGCGTTTGCCATTCTCAACCTTGTAGAGTACGACGTTGCCCTCCAGAGCATTGGCGCGGACAATGTAGTAGTTGTCCTTGTCCTGATAGCGCCAGACGATGCCAGCCCCTTGATCAACCTTTCCCGAGACCGGTTTGAACCTTACGCTGACATCGACATCTTTTGCGGTCAGTCCATCATAGACGCA
>DASWDX010000589.1:0-16606 GCA_036395055.1 Pyrinomonadaceae bacterium
AAGCTTTGGTTCTCTTGCACAACGATAAAAACATGATCGAATGCCGGCACGGACGCTTGCGGATTGGCATAGCTGAAACCTTGAACCAGAGTACCGCTTTGGCCGTCAGAATTGGTCACAACTACATCGACGACTCCCGCGCTGCGCGGAGCAGTGGTTGCGGTGATTGAACCGCTGTTCACCACGACAACATTGGTGGCAAGTGTGCCGCCGAGAGAGACAGTCGCGCCCAATGAAAAGCCACTGCCGGAGATCGTGATCGAAGTGCCTCCGCTGGTTGATCCTGTGTTGGGCGTCATACCGGTGATTGCCGGTGGAGCTTTGTAGGTATAACCGTTTACGAGCGTGCCACTCTGTCCATCAGTATTTGAAACAACAACGTTCACCGTGGCGGCGCCGTGAGTTGAAGTAGTTGCTGTAATTGTGCCGCTGTTCACGAACGCAACATTGGTAGCTGCAGCCCCACCGAGAGAAACAGTTGCTCCTGATTGGAAGCCCGTTCCCGTGACGGTGATCGACGTTCCCCCGGCAGTTGGCCCGGACGTCGGCGAAATTGCACTCACAGTGGGCGCCGGAGAAGTGGTGCCACCGCCGCTCGATTTAGCGAGAACCGTATTGTCGTTTTTCAACGATCCGGGCGCCGTGCTTAAGTACGTCTGGGGTGAGAGTACGATTTGATCGATTGATAGACCATCCTCTCTCACCTGAATGCGCAATGTATGTGTCCCACTCGTCTGGAATCGGATGAGAGGTCCGAGCACCCCCACACCCCAACCATTGTCCTGCCAGCCCCAGCCCTGAATTCCACATCCTGAACAGTCCTCCAGATTCATTTCTGCAGCGGAGGTGGTGCCGATGCGAAAAACTGCGGTTCCCCCGCTGTCGATGCTGTCTGAGAACTGAATAAAAACGGAATCGTTACCCCAGAAGTCGTTCTGGGCTTTGCTCCTCAACCACAAACGGTAATTGACTCCCGCTTGAGCATCGAACGTCATTTGGAAATAGTCTGACGGATTGGCCGATGCATTCGGGCGCTTCGGTGCTCCGGCATCCGGATTCGATATCCGACTTCCGCCAGCGGCAGTTGCATCTGCTACCACCGACCAGTTGCCAACTCTTTGGGGTGCCTCAGCAGCCCAGAGGACTATGTCCCCGGCCGAGGGCGGCGGCGGTGAAGGAGTAGTCGCACTCGCAACATTACTGTAGGGTGAAAAGCCACCCGTGTTCAGCGCGCGTACCCGGTAGAAATAGGTTTGCTGCGCAGTCACTGACGTATCCGAGTAGGTAATTTGATTAGCGCCCAAACTTGCGATCTCGGCCCAGCCGCTCGATCCGTTTGGACTTCTTTCAACTCGAAATCCGGTCTCTCCGCCAACATCATTCCAACTCAGATCAATCCGAGTGGGCGAAATAGCAGTCGCAGTCAAGCCTGATGGAGCCGCTGGAGGAGCGACTGAACCTGTCGTCACGAAACTCCAGGTGGGACCGGTTGCGGTTTGATTCGCCATTGTTTTCCCAACGATGCGCCAGTAGTAGGTAGTACCCTGCTGGAGTGTCATAGGAATGGTGTACGACTCCATCACGCCATCGTCCACGGAGCCGGTGTCAAGTAGTGGCTGCCCCGCCTGTGCGCCACTCTGGAAAGTACTCACATTCGCCACATATAGAGGAGGATTGGGCGACGTGCCGAAATAAATATCGTATTTGTGAGCCCATGGACCCCCTTCCCAATTCAAGGTCAGCGTTGTCGCTTGAGCAATAGCGGAATTCGCGGGAAAAACATAAGTCGGCTGAGTTGGCGGAAGTGGAACGAAAGGTTCGTTCTCCGTCGTTGAAGTCCACTTACGCTCAAACTGGTTTACGAACCACTGGAAGAACCATGGTTTGGTGGTGAAGTAGTTATGCTCCTGCTGAAAGTTTGACGAAGGTCCGGTCCAGTTTGACGATCCGAAGATCGTCATGCCCTGACCGTACAAAAGAACTGACTTCTGATGGTTCAGGCCCAGGTGCTTCCGCATTTTTATTTGCACGCCGCCCATGTACATGCGGTCCATATTCCACGCGTCCCATTGCCTGGCCAGGTTGCGATATTCGTCAGGCTCGTGAATCAGGCGAACAGGAATTCCGCGATTTACTGCCGCAATTGTCGTATCGGCGTATCCCTGGTTGGTGATTCGATACATGATGACATCGATCTTCTGAGTCTCGGCATTCAAGCGTTGTTGGGTACGCGTCAGAAAATCCTGACTGAAATCTGCTGTAGGTGGAAAATTCAACTCAGGGTTAATTGGGAAGGTTGGATACCTGCGCGTCAAAGGCCCGGTGATGTTTGCGTAGTTCCCATAATCAGCGGTATTCGTCCAGACATCGTCATATTTCGTTTTAAAACTCTGGATCAGCGATGGATCGTCAGTGAAGTAAATGGCTTCATCGAAGTAATTGACGTACGGACTGTCGGGGACAAAAAAGTTGCCGGAATAATTCGCGCCACTAAATTCAAGTTTGTTCTGACCGACAAACAACATCATTTTCCAATGCAGGATGCCGTTGGTCAGTTTGTAACGCATAGGTATGCCGGCGTCTCGCAACTGATTTAGCACGGCTTCATTCCCGGCATAAGTCGGATTTGCTCGCGGATCAACAAGTACACGAACAGGAACTCCGGCCTTGAATCGATTGATCAATTTGGTGGCGTAGGAGGAGTCCTGCATAAACCAGAATCCGACATCGATTCCCTGGGTCTCTGCGTCAATCAGTTGCCACAAAGGAGTGCGGCAATCTTCAAAAGCCGTATCACAGAGACGCTCCTGGGCGTGAGTGTTAACCACTGGCAGGAGCATGAGAGCAAGAATCAGCGAGATGAGTAGCCTGGGACCTGGCATAAATCGTATGAGTGAAGACTTAATTAGAAACTCTTGTCTCGTGAACAGCTCTAAAGGTTCACCAGTTGAAAGAGAGCGAATCTGACAGGGAGACTGACCAACTCTCTTGATCTTTGTTATTCAATATAGATCGCACAAATCCAACCCCTTTTTGGTCCACCCCCGAAGAAGGAGTGACCTGGAGGTTTTCATTAGTTGGTAATTTGCAGAACCGCACTGCAAGAATCACACCGCGAGATATCGCTCTCAGGGAGTATCATTTCTCTAGAGAAGTTGAGGGATTACTAAAGCCAGACTGTCTTGAATTCAGACAACCGTCTGGTTTTTGGAACGCATAAGTACATCTGCTTTTTATATATTTAAGTCTCTGAGGTCGCCCGTCGCTTCAAGGAAGCACGCCCGGGCGCTAAATCGTGGACAAGCGATCGCTCTTCTCCGGGACCGCAGGCAAGAGCGAGCGAGTCATCTTCGCCACTGGCATGTGCTAAAGTTTGCATCGGAGTTGTCATGAAGTTTTCTGTTGTTATCGCTACATACAATCGCGCCGATGAGTTAATCAAGACGCTCAAGTCTCTGAGCGCGGTTCAGGTACCCGAACCGTGGGAGGTTGTAATTGTTGATAACAATTCTTCAGACAATACACGGGAGGTTGTGCTCAAAGCGGCCGAAGCTTTTCCGGTTGCCCTTCGCTATTTTCACGAGTCTCAACAGGGTCGTTCGGCGGCGCTAAACACGGGAATCCAAGCGTCACAGGGCGAAATAATTGCCATCACTGATGACGATGTGCGACTTGAGCCCGACTGGCTTACGAATGGCAGGGACGCGCTGGAACGTTTCGGATGTGATTATCTTGGCGGTAAGGCTCTTCCAATCTGGGGAGGAGAGCGTCCCGCATGGCTACCCGAGGGACGAAGCATTCACTGGGCCGTAATTGCGTTACTAGACTATGGTCCTGAACCAATTCCCCTCGGCGATTATGTTCCTCTTGGAGTGAATATGATCTTTCGACGCGAAGCATTTCAGCGCGCGGGTTTGTGGGATAACAGTATCGGACGTAAAGCAGGCACTTTGCTGGGCCAGGAAGTAAGAGAGTGGTGCCAGCGGGCGCGTGCGGCTAATGTGAAAGGGTTCTATTCACCGAATCTCGTGGTGCATCACGTCATACCGAGCGATCGCCTTACGAAGAAATATTTCCGAAGCTGGTTTTACTGGCACGGTATCAGCCGGGCTATCCTCTATCGGACTAAAGGACTGGATATGGAGTCGCCTGAGAGCACGGCATTAGATTTTTCGACTGTGCCTCATGTTGCCGGCATACCGCGCTATATGCTCCGCACGTACCTGCAATCGTTCTTCTCCATGATCCTGGCGTTTGTCCGCGCTGATTCCGTAACCGCTTTCGAGCACGAGTTGGGCATTTGGTTCTTTGCAGGCATTCTCAAAGAACGATGGAAGGACCGGCGGCAGCCAATCCCCCCGCGGAGAAGTTTTGTTACTCTTCAAGACAATTAACCGAAAAGTTCACTACTACCAGGTTCACACAAGTCTGACATGAAAGCGATCATACTCGCCGCCGGCAAAGGGACTCGTCTTAATGGTGTGGATCTCAAGCCTAAGTGTCTGTTTGAAGTGGGTGGCCGAACGCTTCTGGACCGACAGGTATCAGCACTCCTTGATTCGCAGATAAATGAGATCGTGATCGTTCTTGGTTTTGAAGCTGAACGAATACGGCGGCTTTGCCATCCGACTATGTCATTCGTTATTAATTCGCGATTTGAAGAAACGAGTAGCCTTTACTCTCTGTGGCTTGCGAGAGAGCATTTAGTTGACGGCTTTGTCGTACTCAACTGTGATGTTCTCTTTCATCCTCAATTGTTGACCAAGCTAATATCATCGCCGTTTCAAGACGCTCTTCTAGTTGATTTCGTAGGCCAGAAGAGCAATCATCTCGGTGAGGAAGAGATGAAAGTCAAAGTCAGTGAAGGCTTGGTGGTCGACATTCGGAAAGATTTGGATCCGGCGGAGGCGGATGGCGAAAATGTGGGAATAGTGAAGTTTAGCCGGACTGGCGCGAGGCGTCTGGTCGATGAAATTGACTTGTTGATTTCGCGGGGCCTGGAACGGGAATGGGCGCCCCGCGCGTTCCGCGAATTTGCTACTCACTTTCCGTTACATGCAATCAGCACTGATGATTATCCATGGATCGAAATAGATTTTCCTGAAGATTATCGAAAGGCCGAAGAAGAAGTCTTGCCGAAGATCAGTGGTATCGCCGATTCCTGTTGCTTATGATTTCCCGAAACTCAATAGGGTGGCTGCGTGGTTTGGATGAGCGGTGGCAACGAGGTCGTGCCGCTGAGAAACGACAGATACTGGTCGATGGAAGGACAGCAATGAATTATGCGACGGTCGCGCCCATTGTGGAGGGGCTGCAAAAAGATCCGCGCCTCAAGATCTTTTTTACCGCCAGCGAGAGTCCGCACTTGCTTGACGAGATCTACTCGGATGCTCGCCCACCCTATCAATTAGTGCGACCGGCAACTGCTGCTTTCATGCATTTCGACGCATATCTGACCGCTGATTTTCTTTGGGCCAGGCTGCCGCGCGGCACTCGTCGTGTGCAAACCTTTCATGGCGTCGCAGGTAAGTACCGAACGGTCTACGATTCACCTTCAGACTCGATGCGCGGTTGGAACCGTCTTTTCTTTATCAATAAACGGCGGCTGCAAAACTTTATCAACACAGGAGCGATCGATGAAGATAGCCCGGCCATTCGTTTAATTGGAATGCCCAAACTAGATTGTCTTGTCGATGGTTCGCTTGAACGAAATCAGGTGTTAACTTCGCTGGGTATTGATCCATCTCGAAGAACCGTGTTGTATGCTCCAACCTGGTCGAAATATTCATCGCTTGCTGTTATGGGTGAGGAAATTGTCAGGCGCTTAGGTGCGGCTGGATACGCGGTGATTGTCAAACTTCACGATAGGTCGCGGGAGGGTGATGACTTCCACTCCGGCGGCGTCGATTGGGGACAAAGACTGTGGCCACTCTTGCAAACTAGCGGAGGCGTTCTCGCCACCGGTAGCAATTCCTCCTCGTACCTGGTTGCGGCCGATGTGCTAATTACCGATCACAGCTCAGTCGGTTTTGAATATTTGTTACTCGATCGTCCGCTCATCCGTGTGCACCTGCCAGACCTACTAAAAAAAACAGATATTGAGCCAATCTATGTTCAACTGATGGCAGAAGCCTCCAGCACGGTAATCAACATCGATCAGTTGATCTCGGCTGTGGAGGAAAACTTCGAGAATCCCAACAGGCAGTCAGATTCCAGAAAAGCAGTGGCCAGCGAAATGTTTTATGAACCGGGCGGCGCAGCGGCGCGCGCCATTTCCGAAATGTACGACGTGATCGAAATCAGTCCTTTGGAAGAGGCGGAGGAAAGAATTTGAGTTCCGTTTCAACAAAAATAAAGAAGCTCAAGGGACTGAAGATGGATGAGATCAGTGTGCGTGTCGCGCGACAGGTCGCCATACTGTCCGAAAGAAGCGGCTGGTCCAAGCAAGTCAGTCTCCCAAGCGACGAAAAGTTGCTCAATCTGCTGGGTCCTGATTCACCTAAGGCTTCATATTTAAACTCGTTAACCGATCTTGTTGAACACCTGCGCCTGAGAAATGAGCCACGCTTCTTTGCGTCATTTGATTCGAAGGAGCAAACGTTGTCGGAGTTTCGGCATCGCTGGCCTGAGACGGAGCAAGAAATCATCAACGCCGCGAACCGCATTTCAGAAGGTGTGTTTAGTGTTTTGGGTTTGCGCGAACTCAACCTCGGCAAGAACATCGATTGGCACCTCGAACCCATGTCGGGGAAACGCACTCCTCTTTGTCACTGGAGCCAGCTCAACTTTCTCGATGCGAGGATTGCCGGAGACAAAAAGATCACTTGGGAGCTTAATCGTCACCAGTACTTTCTCACGCTCGGCCGTGCCTATTGGTTGACGGGTAATGAGCGTTATGCCGAAGTTTTCGTATCGCACGTTACCTCCTGGATGGATCAGAACCCGCCGAAGCTTGGGATCAACTGGGCCAGCAGCCTCGAGATCGCATTTCGCTCGATATCGTGGCTTTGGGCGCTTCAGTTCTTCGAGAAATCGCCGTCAATCGATCCCGCTGTGCTGCTGCGTATGGTGAAGTTTTTGTATCTGAACGCGTCGCACCTTGAAACTTATCTTTCGACGTACTTCAGCCCAAATACACACCTAACGGGTGAAGCGCTTGGTCTTTTTTACATCGGATTGTTGCTGCCTGAATTCAGAGACGCGAAACGTTGGTACGAGCGGGGTCTGCAGATTCTTATCTCTCAGCTTCCGCGACATGTGAAGCCCGACGGTGTTTATTTTGAGCAGTCCAGTTACTACCACCGGTACACGACGGACTTCTATACCCACCTTGCAGTCTTGCTGCGTATCAACGCGATGAGGCTGCCGCAAGAGTTGGAGCCCAAGCTCGAACTGTTGTTGGACCATCTCATGCACATAACTCGCCCGGACGGTACTAGTCCATTCTTTGGCGACGACGATGGCGGTCGGCTTGTTCTGCTTGACGATCGGCCCGCGAACGACTTTCGTTCGTTACTATCAACCGGAGCAGTACTCTTTAACAGGCCGGACTATAAATTCGTCGCCGGTGCAGCAGCAGAAGAGACGCTTTGGTTGCTGGGCGCTGCGGGGTTGCGCACTTTTGATCTGATCCCGGCGCAGCAACCTGCCGAGGAGTCAGTAGAGTTCCCGGAGGGTGGTTACTACGTCATGCGTGATGACTGGTCATCTACGGCGAATTATCTTCTTTTCGACTGCGGTCCCCACGGAGTGGCAAACTGCGGACACGCTCACGCGGACGCACTCTCAATCGAATTAGCAGCAGACGGGCGAACACTCCTCGTTGATCCCGGCACCTTTACCTATACTGGCGGCAAGGAAATCCGTGATTGGTTTCGCAGTTCAGTCGCTCACAACACACTCACTGTTGATCGCAAGTCCTCTTCTATTTTGGCAGATACTTTTTCATGGAAGACCGCAACGCCGTGCGAACGCATGGCCTGGATCGAACACGAGCGATTCACTTACGTTTGTGGTAGACATTTTGGCTACGAGCACCTGGCGAAACCGGGTACGCACACTCGCACCATACTCTTTCTCAAGCATGATTATTGGGTGCTGCAGGATCGGATGGAGCTAAGCGGAAAGCACCAAATCGATCAATGGTTTCATTTCGACTCGGGCGCTTCGCCTAACCTTCTGCAGATCATCAGTTTTGCCGATGGTGGGATTTGGAGAAAGGAAGAGGGCTGGGTTTCACACTGTTATGGACAAAGGGTACGCGCGCCTGTTTGCGTCTTTTCGGCTTGCTCCGAGGGCGACTTTGAAATCACAACGTTTCTCCTCCCTCGGCCGACCGGAAGTGCAAAAGCGAAGGTGGAACAGATCAACGTGACTGGCGGTCGCGCCTTTGAAGTGCGCAACGGAAATTCCCGCGATTTAGTAATAATTCGTGATCGGTGTAGCCTTGGGCTTGCGCAAACGTCTTCGGTGGCTTCAGACTTCGAATACACCTGGATGAGGTTTGTGGACGATCGCTCAAGTCCAGAAGAAATGCTTTTGCTTGGAGGGCGAAAGCTGGAGCTTGGAGGGCAGAAAATTGTAGAGTCGTCCGAACGCGCTGAATATTCGTGGTTGAGGAAAGATTCACGACAAGGAATATATGTGCGGAATTAACGGAATCGCGTTTTCAAGCCAATCAAGGCGTCACGTTGATGCGACTGTGCTTAAAAGCATGCGCGATGTAATCACTCACCGCGGTCCCGACGATGAGGGGATTTTCATTGACCAGGAAATCGGCCTGGGCCACAGGCGGCTCAGTATCGTTGACGTTGCTTCCGGCCATCAACCGATGATGAATGAAGATGGCTCGCTGCACATCACCTACAACGGTGAAATCTACAATCACTCAGATTACCGAGAAACATTAATAGGTCGTGGTCACGTTTACAGAACTCATTGCGACACCGAAACGATCCTTCATCTTTACGCCGAGTACGGCAGTAACTGTGTTGACCACCTGCGCGGCATGTTTGCTTTCGCGATTTGGGACCGGAAAAAGCGTGAGCTGTTCATCGCCCGCGATCGTTTGGGAGTCAAGCCGCTGTACTACGTTCACACCCAGGATGGCTCCCTTTATTTCGCCTCTGAGATCAAGGCTCTGCTCGAAGCACGGGCCGTCAAGCCTGAACTAAATTTTTCCGCTTTTTCCGATTACCTCGCAAATCACGCAACTTCCGGCGAAGACACGTTGTTTGTAAACGTGAAGCGTTTACTGCCTGGTCAGACGCTCACGTGGCGCGACGGCGAAATCAAAATCAAGAAGTATTGGGACGTCAGTTTTAAGAAGAGCGCGCAAGACGGCCGCACCGATCGGGACTACATCGCTGAGTGGAGCGAGCTATTCAGAAAGTCAGTGCAGCTTCGACTAATGGCAGATGTTCCTCTCGGAATGTTCCTGTCCGGAGGAATCGATTCGTCGGCGATAGCGGCGGTGATGAGTACTCTGGTTGACGAACCAATCAAGACTTTCTCTGTTGCCTTTGCTGAACGTGAAGCGAACGAACTCGAATATGCCCGACTGGTTGCGCGCGCCTTTAAGACAGATCATCACGAAGTAGTCATTAGTCCGGAACGTTTTTTTACGGCGCTGCCGGAGTTGATCTGGCATGAGGATGAGCCGCTCGCTCATCCCTCGAGCGTTGCGCTTTATTTTGTCTCCCGTCTCGCTTCCGAGCATGTGAAAGTCGTGTTGACAGGCGAAGGCAGTGACGAATTAATGGCGGGATATGCGCGCTACCGTAAGACGATACTGAATTTGGCGCTAGGCGATCGCTATCACCGCATGATTCCAACTGGCATTCGCGAGTTGGTGCGCAAGCAGCTTGACGGTATGACTGGCTCGAAGGTGCGTTTGAAACTACGGCGGACGTTCCTAAACTTGTCGCCCGATATCGAAAGTATCTACTTCGACAATTTCGCTGTATTTTCCCGGTCAGCCCAGGACCAGTTATTAACACGCGAGACGATCGACCGCATGGGCGGAATCGAACCGTACGCCGGCGTCCGAGAGTTGCTGAAGCATACCGAAGCCCAGTCTTTACTCGATCGATTGCTTTATGCCGACATAAAAACTTATTTGCACGAGTTGCTGATGAAGCAGGATCAGATGAGCATGGCCGCTTCGGTGGAGAGCCGCGTGCCTTTTCTCGATCACAAACTGGTTGAGTTTACTTCAAGCCTTCCGGAAAGACTGAAGCTGCACCGCTGGACCACAAAATACGTGTTGCGCCAGAGCATGAAAGGTATTTTGCCTCCAGCGATCGTCGAGAGACCAAAGATGGGCTTTCCAGTCCCAATCGGGTCGTGGTTTCGCGGCGCCTACGTCTCGATGTTAGACGAATACGTGCTTAGCAGTCGCGCAACTGAGCGACGTATCTTCAATGCTGGTTTTGTGCGTGCGCTTGTGGAACAACATCAACGCGGTGAGGCGAACCACTCTGAAAGACTATGGTCCCTGGTTAATCTTGAAATGTGGCTACGGCGATTTATCGATGGGGAAAATATCTCTTGTTCCCGGGAAAGCGCTGATGAAAGTATGCTCGCAACCGCGAGAATGTAGAAGTTCATGGGTATTATCGGAGGACCAGTCGCATACCATTTGCTTCGCCGGATTAGTTCGGATGGACAAACGGGTTATTGCGATGGCAGCGCATACGATGGCGTGAGCAAACTCGAAACACTACTGGGCAAGCGGATTTGGGAAGAGACGAAAAACAACGTCGTGATCGACTTTGGCTGTGGCGATGGTGGCGATGCAATCGAAGTAGCTAGGCGCGGGGCTAGGCGAGTTATAGGCATCGATATTCGGCAGCGTGCTTTGGAGAACGCCAGGAAAAGGGCTGTTGCGCGTGGTGTAGCGAAGCGTTGCACCTTCACGACTCAAACCGATGAGAAAGCCGATATCATATTATCAATTGATGCTTTCGAACATTTTGACGACCCGGCCGCGATACTGAGGATAATGCGCGGGCTGGTAAAGAATGAGGGATGCGTGATAGCTGCATTTGGACCAACCTGGTATCACCCCTTAGGCGGCCATCTTTTTTCCGTCTTTCCCTGGGCGCATCTCCTGTTCACCGAGAAATCGTTAATACGCTGGCGTTCCGATTTTAAGACAGATGGAGCCACGCGTTTTTGCGAAGCTGAAGGCGGCCTCAATCAAATGACCATCCGACGTTTCCAAACCATTGTTGGTGAGAGTGATTTTAAGTTTGAACAGTTTGAAGCTGTCCCGATAAAAAAAATGCACCGCCTTGCTACCCGGCTGACGAGAGAGTTCACGACCGCAATCGTCCGGTGTAAACTCGTTCCGCGCTGAAGGTAATCCTGAAAAATTCTGCAATTCTCTCTAAAACTTTTGCGCATACTGTGGCTAAAAACTGAATTACTTCACCCTGTTGATAAGGGCGGAAAGATCCGTACTTACAACATGCTGAAGGAACTGAAACGTGAGCATCACGTGACGTATCTTACGCTTGATGATGGGTCTGCCAGTGCAGAAGAACGCAAAAGATCGTCTGAGTATTGCCACGATCTGATATGCATCCCACATCGTCGCCGGGAAAAGTTTACGCCAGGGTTTTACTTTGAATTGCTTTTGAACTTGGTGGAGCCACGTCCCTACGCGATAAAGAAATACGAATCGGCGGCGATGTTGCGCGAGATTGTTGAGCTTGAGCGTAGAGGGTCTTTCGATCTTCTGGTCTGTGATTTTCTGGCGCCGGCTGCGAACGTTCCCCGCAGCCTGGCAACTCCGAGCATTCTCTTTCAGCATAATGTGGAGGCTATGATCTGGAAGCGTCACTATGAAATACAAACGAATTCGATCAAGAAGGCGTACCTCTACAGTCAGTGGCAAAAAATGCGCAGATTCGAGAAGGAAATGTGCCGCGATTTTGATTGCGTAATCGGAGTGTCGGCAGCGGATCGGGAACAGATGAAACGGGAGTATGGTGC
Source organism: Pyrinomonadaceae bacterium (assembly GCA_036395055.1). Classification (GTDB taxonomy): domain Bacteria; phylum Acidobacteriota; class Blastocatellia; order Pyrinomonadales; family Pyrinomonadaceae; genus PSRF01. Next base: position 11,998 of record DASWDX010000589.1, read on the forward strand.
GCAAGCTGTTTTCGACGTTCCGACTGGAGTTGACACTGACTTCTTTCAACCACGTGGGGGCGTCCAACCTTCAGCTCACAGTATCATCTTCACTGGTTCGATGGACTGGCTGCCGAATGAAGACGCGATCAAGTACTTCATGCGAGAGATCATGCCTCTGATAAAGAAAAAGGTGCCTGATGCTGCCCTGACGGTAGTCGGTAGAAATCCACCGCCGGCGTTGGTTGAATTGAGCAAAGAAGATCCTTCGCTGACTATCACGGGACGCGTCGAAGATGTCAGACCTTACATCGAAGAGTCTGCCGCCTACATTGTGCCTTTGCGTATCGGTGGCGGAACACGGCTCAAGATCTTCGAGGCGATGGCAATGGAAAAAGCTGTGGTCTCAACTACGGTCGGAGCTGAAGGTCTACCAGTTAGCAATGGCGTAGACTTGCTTGTGGCTGATGAACCCGCTGCATTTGCCGATGCAGTCATTACACTGCTAACCAATAATTCATATGCAGTTCAGCTTGGCCAAAGGGCAGCTTCGATTGTCAGACAAAACCATGGCTGGCGACAGGTTACCGAGAGTTTTGTTTCCATTTGCACGAACAACGGCCACAGAGAAAATCATCCACAGATTACACAGCGCGGCCTAGGCCGCAACCAAAATAATAGCGTTGTCTGAGAATTTCTGACATGATTTGCACACTACGCAACAGGGTCGCATTACATGTACGAGGCTTGAACTCGTACTCGATGATCGCCAAGACGATCTATTTAAAATGGACCAAGGTTCCATCACTTGAGCGACCCACTTGGCCCAAGTCTCGAGAGCGCTGCTCTGAGAAAAGCACAAGGCCAAACGTACACAAGCGCGAAGCAAGCAGGCAGTCGAGCTTACGCGCCGTGATAAGCGAGCAGTTAAAGCGCTTGATAGAAAACCTAGCACTGCCTGTCCCCGAACTCAGCACAAGGATGCTGGGGTAAGGGGAATGTTTGTCACCGCACACGAAAATCTTGCCAGGAAAACAAGAAGTTGTCGGTTTGTTACACAGAAATCTGTGCAATCTGTGGTTTAGCCCATGAGGACGAAAAACGTTGATGAGAATAAGTATTTTTGGCATTGGTTACGTCGGCTGTGTTTCTGCCGCCTGTTTTGCTCGAGCCGGGCATGATGTCATTGGAGTCGACGTCAATCCTACCAAGGTGAACATCATCAACAGCGGCAGTAGTCCAATTGTCGAGCCAGAAATAAATGAACTCATCCGCGACGTGGTCAAGGTGGGGAAATTAAGCGCTACTACCGACTCTTCACGAGCAGTTAACTTTTCTGACATTTCACTTGTTTGTGTCGGTACCCCCAGCAAACACAACGGGAGTCTTGACCTGAGTCATGTGCGACGTGTTTGTGAGGAGATCGGATCAGCCCTCGTCGGTAAGAGCGAACATCACACGGTGGTGATTCGCAGCACGATGCTTCCAGGGAGTATCGAGAGTGTTGTTCAGCCGGCCATTGAGAAGACCTCGCGAAAGAAGGCGGGAAAGGATTTTGGTCTCTGTGTGAATCCGGAATTTCTGCGGGAAGGTACGTCCCTGAAAGACTTCAATGCTCCGCCGTTCACGTTGATTGGCACAGACGATGAACAAACCGCAAAGATCGTAAGCAGCCTGTACTCAGATATTGATGCGCCGATTTTTACAACCTCGATGAAAACAGCCGAGATGGTGAAATATGTTTGCAATTGCTTTCATGCCCTGAAGGTAAGCTTCGCCAACGAAATGGGAAACGTCTGCAAGGCGCTCCAGCTTGACAGTCACGAGGTTATGAATGTTTTTTGCGCGGATACCAAGCTCAACCTTTCCTCGTACTACCTGAAACCTGGCTTTGCATTTGGCGGCTCATGCTTACCAAAAGACTTGCGTGCGCTTACTTACAAGGCGAAGGATCTCGACGTTGAGGTACCAGTTTTGTCAGCCATCAGCATCTCCAATCGACTTCAGGTGGAGAGGGCACTCGAAATGGTCCTGCAGACCGGTAACAAACGAGTTGGGGTGTTGGGTTTCAGCTTCAAGGCTGGGACAGACGACTTGCGCGAATCACCAATGGTAACTTTGATTGAGACGCTGCTTGGTAAGGGATTGGAACTCGTTATCTATGATCGTGACGTTTCGTTAGCACGGCTTGTCGGTTCAAATAGGGAATACATCGAACAAGAGATCCCTCACATTGCGAAGTTGATGCGGAATTCCATCGATGATGTTTTAGGTGCCGCAAATACAATTGTGATAGGAAACAAGTCCGAGGAGTTCCGACAGATTGAATTACGCTTGCGCAAGGATCAAACTGTAATAGATCTGGTCCGTCTCTTCGATAGAACGTCCGGGGAAGGCTATCAGGGAATCTGCTGGTGATCAGATGTCGCCGCACTATCATCAGGGCCCTTCTTAGCTGCATTTTGATCTGGCCCCTGGTTGCCTGGATTGGGGCAAGGCTGTTAATAACGGAAGCTCCACTTGAAAAAGCAGACGCGATTGTCGTGTTAGGAGGTTCGGCTAACTACCAGGAACGAGCGCGGGAGGCGGCACAACTCCTCTTGGAAGGGCGATCTCAGCGAATCTTGATTACTAACGATAATGCGCGTGGGCCGTGGTCGAGCGGTGAGCAACGGAACCCATTCTTTTACGAACGTTCGTCGGAGGAAATAAGAAGCGCAGGAGTACCGGTCAATAGTATTGATGTATTGATGACGCCGGTCGCCAATACACACGAAGAGGCAGTGCTTGTTAGGAAATACGCCGAAGAGCAAGGCCTGCGCTCAGTTTTAATTGTCACGTCCGCTTACCATTCCCGCCGAGCATTGTGGGTGTTCTCGCGAGCCTTTCGAAATACCGACATTCGGATCGGGTTGATTAGTGTGGATCCTGGAAGCGAGTCCCCGCAAGCTGCAACATGGTGGCTTACTGCCCGTGGCTGGAGATTAGTGCCTACGGAATATGTAAAGATGGTTTACTACGTGATTAAATATAGATGACGGTGAGCAGGACCTCTATGGGCTGCGCCGCCTTACGAACGCTTTGGCCAAGCAGTGACAAGTTCCCGCACTTCAAAATGAAAGGCACTTAAACATGGATTTGAACGCCGCAGAAATCGCGCGGGGAGAGAGATTTCAGTTTGGTCAGAATTGGTCACAATTCTTACCCATCATCAACGAAGAGCGTATTCAGCAGGCAACAACATCTCTGAAGGATATGCTGGAGGTCGAATCTCTCAACGGAAAGAGCTTCCTGGACATTGGATCGGGAAGTGGGCTGTTCAGTCTAGCCGCGCGCCGGCTCGGCGCTCGCGTTCACTCTTTTGATTACGATCCAAAGTCTGTTTTTTGCACCGCGGAGTTGAAGAAGAATTACTTTCGGGAGGACGAATCATGGAAGATCGAAGAAGGTTCGGTGCTCGACGGTGAATACATGAAGTCTCTTGGGCAATTCGATGTCGTTTACTCCTGGGGAGTACTGCATCACACCGGCGACCTGTGGTCCGCTCTGGAGAATGCGCAAGAGCGGGTGTCGCCAGAGGGAAAGTTTTTTATTGCGTTGTATAACGACACGGGAAGTCAGAGCGCCCGTTGGTATTGGATAAAGAAGACATATAACGGCTTGCCAGGCATCTTTAGGACGCCGTTCGCTATTTTGGTCACCATCCCGGGGGAAGTAAAGTTGATGGCTTCATCTGTGCTTACCCTCAATTTACGCCGCTACACTGAGTCGTGGACCACCTATCGGCGTAATAGAGGGATGACAAAGTGGCGCGACATTATCGACTGGGTTGGTGGATATCCGTACGAGGTCTCAAAGCCGGATGACGTTTTTGATTTTTGCCGCGCTCGCGGCTTCGTCCTAAGTAAGCTGAAGTGCGGGAATGTGGGCCTTGGTTGTAATGAATTTGTATTCATAAAGAGTACCCGGAGTGAGTCTTAGCATTGCGATGATCAAATCTGTATCGAGGCCTTTGTTAGTGCTAAGTGTTTTGGTAATCGGGGGCACGCTCGCCGTAGTACTTGCCCTGAGGCAACCTACAGGGAGATTTGCTGAAAGCTGGGAAGGTGGTCGGCGAACCATTACTGTCGGGCGGAAGGACAGTCTTCAGTCGGCGATCAATGCGGCTCAGTATGGCGATACGATCATATTAGAAGCTGGAGCTAGCTACACGGGTAGCTTCGTGCTGCCGCCGAAGAGTGGGACTGGCGAGATCATCATCCAGAGTTCACGCGTGAGCGAGTTGCCCGAAGGCGTGCGCGTGAATCCTTCGCAATCCGCTTTGTTGGCAAGAATACAATCAGCGACTCCTGCCGAGCCGGTAGTGAAGACCGTGGCCGGAGCGCACCATTACCGTTTTGCGGGCATCGAGTTCTCCACCAGCACTGCAAGTGTCGTGGTCTACGATCTGATTCGGTTTGGTGAGAGTCGCCATACGCAAACCACCCTCAGTTCGGTGCCGCATCATCTGGTAATAGATCGCTGTTACATTCATGGCTTTGACACGCAGGACGTACAGCGCGGCGTGAGCTTAAACAGCGCTGAGAGCACGGTCAGTAACTCATACATCTCGAAGATTCATGGCGTAGGT
>DASWDX010000590.1:0-3988 GCA_036395055.1 Pyrinomonadaceae bacterium
TATTCTGGTGAGGTCTGCGCTATATAATCGTGGATAGCTTCAAGTTGCGCGACGGCGCTATTCGTCCAGAGAACCTTCACGACTCTAGTCCGAATTTAGCTCTGACTTCAGTGGCGTCAGTGACTTTGCCGGCCTCACTATCAGCCAAGCCTGCTTCAATTGACTGACGAACATAGATTTCATGCATCAACTCATCCCATGTCACATTCTCGGGCAGCTTTTCAATCAGGCGCTTAGCCTCTTCTTTAACATTTACTGTACTCATGAAATTGTCCTCATCATAAAAGCTTGGCCTCAACGCCTTCGAGCAGATAGGTTCCACAAATCCAGACTCAATGTCCGGCCAACGGCGTTCAGCTTCTTCCGTCCATGAATCAATTTTACGCGAAGCCGCCAAAGATGCCTACGCCGGGATTAACCCAAAAACAGCAAGGCTATTTATCAGCCTTGTTCTCCGCTGGATCTTTGCGACGTTCCCACAATCGAGCCGATGATTCCCATCACCAGTCCCACCCCAATGCAAGCAAATGCGATAATCGTGCGCTTGCCTTCAGCCATACCGCTCATCATCTTTTCGTAGAGATCGCCCAGGCTGGCATCATGTGGAATGGTGAACAAACCGATGGCCACAAGAAAAAATCCCAGTCCCGCCACTTTCAAGCCCGGTGTTGTTGCCGGCGGCCGGTAAAACTTTCGGCCCAGTTCGCTGCGCGCGTAGCCGAAAGAAAGGTAGATCGAAAAACCCACCATCAACCACGCAATGAAGCGCCACCATGAGCTGGGAGGCAGGTAGTACATTAGGAAGAGGCACGAGACTGCGCCCATCATTGGCAATAACCAGGCACCAAAAGGAACTTTGAAGGGCCGGTGACGCGACGGATCCTTGTAGCGCAGAATCGTGATGCCGATACAGACCAGCACAAATGCGAACAAGGTCCCGATGTTGGTCAGGTCGACCATTTCATCGATACTCATAACGGCGGCGAATACGCCTACGATGACGCCGGTCAAAATTGTGGTTACGTGCGGAGTCTTGAACTTCGGATGCACTTTTGCGAACACCGGCGGCAACAGTCCATCGCGAGCCATCGAGAAAAAGATCCGCGGCTGACCAAGTTGAAACACCAGCAGCACGGCCGTGTGAGCGATAACCGATCCAAAAGCAACAATGCCCGAGGCCCACTTGGCATTAGGGGCGACGTGATCGAGCGCCATGGTTAAAGGTTCTGCCTGTTCGGTTGCCAACCTTTTGACGAGTTCGGGATACGGGATCAGGCCCGTGAAAACGGCGGCTACAACTACGTAAAATATCGTGCAGATGATCAGTGACGCGATGATACCAATGGGCAGATCTCTGGCCGGGTTCCTGGTTTCCTCCGCGACCGTGGAAACGGCGTCAAACCCAATATAGGCGAAGAAAACAACGGCCGCCCCGGCCAGCGTACCGCCCCATCCGGTTGGCTGAAAGGGATGCCAGTTCTTTGTCATGCCTGAAGGCGAGACGAAATAAAGTGCGATAACGATGAAGAATAGCAGCACCAGAATCTTAATGCCCACCATGACAGCATTAAATTCGGCCGACTCCTTTATTCCCCATACCAGCACAATCGTGATCAACGCTACGATGCCCAGCGCGAGGAGATTAAACACAATCGGAATACCGAAAATATGCGGAGCACTCTCTATCAGTCCTGGTATCTTGCGCGCCGTGCGAAAGTCGGTCGAGAGCCATTGTGGAATATCGATGCCGAGGGTCCTCACGAACGTACGAAAGTAGTTTGCCCAGCTGATGGCCACCGCGACATTGCCAATGGCGTATTCGAGGATCAAGTCCCAGCCTATGATCCAGGCGACCAGTTCTCCCAGGGTGGCGTATGAATAGGTGTAGGCTGAGCCGGATATCGGCACCATTGCAGCCATCTCTGCGTAGCAGAGCGCGGTAAACGCGCACACGATGGCAGTAATCCCGAATGACACCATCAACGATGGACCAGCGCCCGGCCGCATAGAGTCGCCGGCAGCGGCGGTGCCGACGGTGGCAAAGATACCGGCGCCGATGATCGCGCCGATGCCAAGCAACGTCACATTCAAGGGCCCAAGAGTCCGCTTCAGCGAGGTTTCTTGTTCACCGAGGGCTGCCAGAATATCGTCCAGTTTTTTGGTGCGAAAGATTCCCTTGAGCAAAACGGTCGCCTCCGAAGATGAATCTGGATTGGGTCTTTTTGCTGCTGCCTCTGGCTAAAGGAATGCCTGCGGAGTTTGGCACGGAACGCCGCGAAAAATCCAGAAGGAAAACAACAACGGCGTAAGCGGAAAGGTAAGGAGAAGGGGGGAAACGTTTTTGGTTCTTAGTTCTTTCTGAGAACTGAGAGCGGAGACTTGAGATACGAGGCGGTGTCGCCTTTTCCATTACCTGTTAGTTCTTTCTGAGATTTGAGATCTGACACTTGAGATCTCAGATTCTGGACTCAGTCGGTTTCCCCTTGACCCGTTCCCCATTATCCGTTCCCTTTTACGTTGGCCAGTGTCTTCCCCGTCAACTTTTTTCTTGTTAGACTCTGCAAAATCCAAAATCGAAAATTTGACGCTGGCTATGTATCCATTCAAAAACATCTTGTTCCCAACTGATTTCACGCCGCACGCTCGCGCTGCTTTGAAATATGCTGCCGCCTTTGCACATAGCGGCGGCGGCCGGGTGGTCATGTTTAGCGTACAAAGCGCGAGAGTACCGGCCAATCTACTCACGTTGCCGGAACGTATTTTCGAAGAGCAGGACAACAGATGGTTATTGCAGATAAGGACCGAGGTCCGACACTTGTTAGCCGACCCGCTGTTTAATGGCCTTGAGGTCGAGCCGGTAATCGTCGAAGGAGAACCAGCCCCGGAAATTGCGAAGGCCGTGCGCCAATATGACATCGATCTGGTAACGGTCGTCACCCACGGTAGGAAAGGATTATCGCGGGCGCTCTGGGGTTCGACGGCCGAGGAGATCATAGCTGAGGCGCCTTGTCCCGTGCTGACAATTCGTCCGCCACAGCATGATTTTGTAGAACATCGAGATGACCGCAGCGAGGTTCGCTTGAATCGAATCCTGGTGGCCACAAATTTTCGGCCGTCATCGGCTGCTGCGACTCAGGTGGCAACCCAACTGGCAAATCGAACCGGAGCAGAGCTTCACGTGGTGCATGTAATCGGAGATTACCTGGAACAGATTTCGGTGATGTTTCCTGAAGGTGGTTTGAACGCGCTTTCTCGTTTGCGCACATACGTGCAGGAACGGATGGCCCAGTTTGCTCGCGGCGCGGGCGCCAGTGCCATAGCCCACATCGCCGAGGGGCGGCCTTATGAGGAAATCGTACGCCTGGCGGCTGAGAAAGACGCAGACTTGATCGTTATCGGTACCAGCGTTCACGCCTCGCTTTTTGGCGGCACGCCAGTGCTCGGCTCTGAAATCGAACGCGTCGTGAGAAACGCACCCTGTCCCGTGTTGTGTGTGCCTTCTGCTCGGGTGTTGACGCCGCTGCCGGCGCTAATCACGCAACCAGTCAATTAGATATGTAGGGGCGGACCCATGTGTCCGGCCACGCCCACGGGCAATACATCCTCAGTTTCAAAACCAGTCGCTAAAAAAGCGAGGCGAATTACTCCGCCTCGCTTATTTCGTTCCGAGCTATTGGACTTAGCTACTGTGTGATCAATTGCAAGCGACCGTCGGGCAGCCTCACTGCAAAAACGCTGCGTTCATAAATTGTCAATGGCGCCGATTCCTTGCGTTGGTTTGCCGCAATCTGTTCGCGCGTCAAGCTGTTTGCATTGCGGTAAGCAAGTGGATCACGAATCAAATCGTAACGCCGGCTAATTCTTCGCACATACTCCTGCGTCTCACTGTAAGGCGGAACGCGATAACCATATTTCATCACTGCGCCTTCGCCGGCGTTATAGCCGGCCAGCGCCAGTTGGACGTCTCCTTCAAACAGATTCAGGAGGA
>DASWDX010000591.1:0-8269 GCA_036395055.1 Pyrinomonadaceae bacterium
CATCCATATTGTGGATTTTGAAGTGTCCGGTTTGTTCGACCCAGTCCTCGATGAATGGATCACGCAGGGCATGTTCGGCTTCGGATTCCGAAAGATATGCCCCCTCGACGATAAGACAGTATTCGCGCACGTTGCCAGCAAGTCACCGGTAGATTACCGGGCATTTAAATGTGGGCCGCCAGGACTGTGAGCCGGAAAAGTAAGTTTGAACTACCATTGCGAATCCAGAGTAGTTTATCACCATGACTTCGCTTTCGTATTTTTTTGTATCGCACCAGGCGGTGGATCTCGCCCAACTCTATCACCGTGCTTCTTCCCAAACCAAGCAGAAAATGAATGTCCCGGACGGTTAGTTTGCGACCGTGAATAAATCGACAAATTCGATCAGAACCGGACGGTATCGACCGACTTCCAAACGGTGCGTGCGGTGAGCGCTCACTCGCTCTCGGCCAGTCTCGAAACGGCCTGGCTCGCCTGAAGAAGCTATCCGATACTATCATTCGATTCTGATGCAGAAAGCGCAAACTAATAGTTTGCCTGACAAGGAAAAAGACGCCGCCGGAGGTCATTTCCCGGCGGCGCTTTTAGTTTTGTAGACCGTAGATGTTCTGACCCCGTTACGAAGCTTCGTTGAGGCTTCGCCTGAGGCGTTCGAAGTAGGAATCGAAGCTTACAAACCCCGTCGTTCCCTGAAAGAACGCCTTGCCACCCGTGTCATTGGCCAAACGATTCAGAGAATTTTGACCATAACTGGCAGCAAGCCGACTTCGGCTCGTCAATCCAACCGTCGGCGCATAGAACGCATAGATCGCCACGTTGCGATCATTGGCCTGCTTGATTGCCCGTTCAAGATCGAGCGTGCGACCCGAACTCGTGACATCGAACCCGCGCGACGTATCGAGTCCATCAGAGATAAGCAGAATTGCATTCCTACCTTGCTCGCTTGCATTGAAACTACGTAGCGCTTCGATCACTTCAACGTAAGGGTTGTAGGGGGAGGCCGCCGTGCTCGACAGAGGCATTCGCAAGGAGCGCGCAGCCTTCTCGAGGTCGTTCGTAAATGGCTGCCTCACTTGAAGCGTTCCAGTGGTGATGTAACCGACCATTACGCGCGATCCTCTTGGAAGCGAGCGTATGAAGTCTCGCGTAACGCCGAGTTCATTGGAGACCTGAGAGATAAGATCATCCTGCACAAGAATGGCAAGGTTAAGCGGTTCTGAAACCTGCACCTTCTTTTGCTTTGTGTTCCTTTGATCCGTGGGGAATACCCCATTCGAGCCCGTCGCAAAGGCTGTTGCCGTCACTGTAACAGCCAGGGCGAGCGCACCGAAAAACGAAACTAATCTTCTGTAAAACATGGTTCTTTCTCCAATTCAATCTTTCGCGTTGCCAGTTTCGATGCAAAATTCTCAGCAAGAGATTGCTGTAATCACCGATACCAGTTGCTTTCTTTTTCACCCTATCAGCCAGCTCTCGCTAGTAGCTGCGAGAAGATTTTCTTATAATTTGCAGAACCATGAACTCCACCAAGAAATCGACTACAGACCAAAAAGGCAGGCTTGAATCATTCATAACCTCACGACGGAAATTCTTTTACAGCCATATAGTCAGTGAGGTCTCTTTTTGGCTTGCCCTGATTGTTGCTTTTGTCAGTGGTGGGTCTATCATTTCGAGGACCACTTCAGAGTTTTACTCAGCGATCCTCTCAGTTTCGCTCACAGTTGGAGGCATACTAGTTTTTGCTTTTTGGACTTTGAGGGAACGCTCCATTCGGCGAAGAGAAGTATTCAAGTTGCTGAAAACGCGCCACACGGATTTCTTCGATTGGGTGAAATCTGACGTTGCTCGCTTGATTGAAAAAGGTAGAACTGATGAAGGGATCCTCACTGGCAGCGCTAAATAAAGAACTTCACCTCACGCTGAACAAGTAGCCAAAGATTACGTGGACGAATTTGCTGCGTCATTGCTTTTGCAGGCTAAAATGCTAGCCTTCCAAGAAAACGTTGACTTGGTATTGAGTAACCACATAGAGGAAGCTCGACAAGTTATAAAGCGAGAACGAGAGAAGCGCTGGTCGCGAGAACTCTTGATTGTTTTAGGAAGCACTCTGTTTGGCGCCTTTATTCCGGGCTTCATCACAGAGTTGTCCGCGGGACATCAACTGCTAATTGCTATCTACACGGGCATGGGCTTCCTCGGTCTGATATTGGTGTTTATCGGGCTAAGACGTTAGTTTCAAACCCGCTTGCGTTTCACCTTCCCGCTCAGATAAATTACTTCTCACCGAACGTGTAGAAGTGCAGGTTTTCCTGCCTGACCAATATTCAGAGCGACAGACAGGAATGTCTGTCCTACCTAAAATCCGCTCTCTGAAAGGACTTATCTTTATGAAAGCCTACGCCACGGAGTTCATTCGCAATCTTGCGGTCATCGGACACGGCGACGTAGGGAAGACGCAACTGATTAGTTCGCTTCTCTACGTCGCCGAAGCCACGCCGCGTTGGGGTAAAGTCGAAGAAGGCACCACCGTTACGGATTACGAAGAAGATTCCATTGCCCGCAAGATCACCCTCAATACCGCAATCGCTCATTTAGAACATCGGGATACCAAAATAAATCTTATTGACACGCCCGGCTACGCTGCCTTCATAGCTCATGCGCGGCCCGCGTTGCGCGTGGCAGACTGTGCCCTTGTCGTTGTGGATGCCGTCAAAGGAGTTGAAGTTCAGACTGAAAAAACGTGGGGATTTGCGAATGAGTTTATCGTGCCGCGGATTATGGCAATTACAAAACTTGATAAAGAACATGCAGATTTTGGCGCCGCGGTAGAGAGCGCGCAGAAAACTTTTAGCCGAGCGATCATCCCATTCACATTGCCAATCGGAAAAGAAAAAGACTTTCGCGGCGTGGTTGATGTAGTCCACATGAAGGCCTACGAGTTGGGCGCTGATGGGCAAGCTAAAGAGATTGAAATTCCCAGCGAGGGTCGGGAATATGTCGATAAGACACGCGAGCGATTGGTGGAGCTCGTGGCAGAATCTGATGATGCCTTGATGGAGAAGTATTTCGAACAGGGAACGCTCGATGAGGCCGATATACTCCCGAATATTAACAAAGCGATTGCCAACAGCAAGCTCTGCCCGGTGTTCGCCCTTTCTGGCGGAACACTTGTGGGATTGCGGGCTTTGCTGAATGCGATTGTTGATTACGCTCCCGATCCGGCACATCACAATGCTGAATATGGTCTGCCGGTCGATGCGGCTCCGGATGCTGAAAAGATTGCGCGCAAGTATGACGATAACGAACCATTTTCCGCTTACTGTTTTCGCACCGTTGCCGACCCTTTCGCCGGCCGAATAAACGTGATGAAGATCATTAGTGGCAAGCTGCAGACCGATGCCAACGTACTCAACTCTTCACGAGGAACAATGGAGCGTCTAGGCATGTTGCATTCGATCCAGGGGAAGCAACTCGATAAGGTTCCCGAAGCCCACGCCGGCGACATCGTCGCCTGTGTAAAACTTAAAGAGACACAAACCGGAGACACCCTTTGCGACAAACAAACGCCTATCGTCTACGATCCTGTCGTCTATCCGGAAGCGGCAATCGCGTTTGCGATCGAGCCGAAGTCGCGACAGGACGAGGAGAAGATTAGCGTCGCGCTACACAAAATTCTGGAAGAAGATCCTGCGATTCATTTCACGCGCGACGCGCAAACGAAGGAATTCCTGCTTTCCGGTTCCGGACAACTTCACGTCGAGACGGTGGTGGAGAAACTGAAGAAGCGTTACAGCGTGGAGGTAACCTTGCATCCGCCTAAGGTTCCCTACAAAGAAACCATCACGCAGCGCGCCGAAGTGCAGGGCCGTCACAAGAAACAGACTGGCGGCCGCGGTCAGTTTGGCGACTGCAAGGTGATCTTTGAACCCTTGCCTCGAGGTGGTGGCTTTGTTTTTGAGGACAAGATTTTTGGTGGCGCCGTGCCACAACAATTCCGGCCGGCGATTGAGAAAGGCATTATCGAGGCAGCGAAGTCGGGGGCCATCGCGGGCTATCCGCTGGTGGATTTCAAGGTCCAATTGATCGATGGTTCGTATCACAACGTCGACTCTGACGAGCATTCATTCCGCGCTGCCGGCCGGAAGGCTTTTCGCGCGGCTATGGAAAAGGTCAAGCCGTCGATACTTGAGCCGATCATGGACGTGGAGATCAATGCGCCCCAGGAACATAGCGGCGATATCATGGGCGATCTGAACTCGAGACGCGGTCGCGTGCAGGGCATGGAAACGAGCGGCAAGAATCAGGTAATCAAAGCACAGGTGCCGATGTCGGAGATGCTCAACTATCAGTCAACACTCAATTCCATCACGGCAGCGCGCGGATCATTCCACATGCAGTTTTCACATTACGATCCGGTGCCGGGAAATCTGGCTCAAAAAGTCATCGACCAATCAAGAGCGGAAGGAAGAATTCGCGGCGGCGAAGAGGAAGACTAGATCTGCTACAAATGGTTCCGTGATTAGTGTTGCGAAACCGGCGGGGGCAAGCCCGCCTTCCCGACCTGAGAGATATTCTCACTACTCCGGTTAATTCCGCCTTGAATGCCTTTCGGCGAAGAATGTAGACTCATCTTCGATAAGCTCAAGGTCGGGAAGGTGGGCTTGCCCCCGCCTACTTGGCAAATTCAGTTCTTCTCCTTCACCGGGGGGGCCGGCTCGCCCGAGAAGGTATAGACCAAGACGCCCTGAACTTTCACTGCCTGGCCCGAGAGTTTGGTTGGCGTAAACTTCGCATTTCGAGCGGCTGCCACTGACGCAGCTTGCAAAAGAGGATGCCCCGATACCGCCCTGGCGGCAATGACGTTACCATCCTCATCGACCGTAACGTCAACCGATACGTTTCCGCTTGCGTTAGCCGCTCTAGCGATTGGGGGATAGGGTGGGATTGGTAAACTGGTCGCCTTACCATTTAACACTCCACCAGAGATCAGTCCGGAAGAGCGATACGTGGCCGTGCCGCTGGTGCTGCCAACGACACCACCACCGCCGCTGCCCACACCCACGCTGCTGCCATCTCCAAATATCATCGGACCAGTTTTCAGAGTGTAGTCCGCTGGAACCTCGAACAACGATTTTGCCGGTTCGCTGCGATCGATGTTCGTCAGCCGGTAGCTGGATTCACCAAAACGTGGGTCGCTGTGACGAGTCATCACTACAGTCTGTAACTCGGGCGAATACCAGCGTTCATTGATGATCTCGATAGCACGTTCATTTCCGATCTCGCCGGCGGGAATCGTCATTGTGCTCCGTGTGCCTTCGGCCTCAACTCCCTCGACATTCTGTTTTCCCAGGGACTCATTGGTCGCAACATGATTGCCCCATCCCCATGTCAAATGATCTGGACCCATCTTCGCACCAATCTCGGCCCGCCCCATTTCAACTCGCGCGTGTTCGACTCGACCGGGCGGCGCGACACTAGTCAGAGGAGCTGTCTGGTCCGCAGAAGGCGAAGGTACCTTGAATTGAAACTTAAAATTCATTGGCGGCATCTTCTGAGCAGTATGCGTGCGTGGATCCAGCATATAACTGGTATCCGCAACAGGATCACTTATGAAAATTGTTTGTGGCGCCTCACCACCATTCGCAAAAGAAGCGATAGCTCTTAGAGTTTGCTCACGGCGCGTACGACCCTCACTATCCCGGTAAATTGCAGCCGACGACTTGTTTACAATACGGTTTCCGTCACTCAGGGTCTGCACACTTTCGGTTACCGCTTGAGCTGAGTAGGGTGCACCTTTCACCATCTTGCCGCCAAAACTCATTTCAGTGGCGAGGAATACAAAATCACCTGGCATTCCCGGCGGCGGCAGACCTTCTGGCCCCTGCGTTTCCCTTTCCATTTCAAAACGGACATCACCATCCGATGCCGTCTGTCGCTCCATCGTCCTTTCGCGCTCGATCCGCTCGCGATCAGGCGGTGACTGCTTTTGCTGGGCGAAGGACCACGTCGTGCTGACGCCTACTAAAATGGCTAAAGCGATTACCAATCCTAATTCTTTTGTCATAACTCTTTCCTTTCACCGGACTCTCTCTCCGGCTTTCCTTAACGTCATATGCTTATCTCGTACTACTGCACGAAACGGATCGCGCGAGCTAACCCATCGGCACCTAATAAAACGTCCGCTTTCACTCTTTCACTGTAGCGGTCCATATTCACCGGTAAGCCCATGCTCCACATAGCCGAGCGCGGCAGCTCAACCCGAACGAGCTGTCCACCGTCCTGAAGGTTGATCGGGCCGGTATACCCGAGCGGCATGAACTGAGTAGCAACTTCGCTATCAGTATCGTTAGCAATTGGGCTTGCTGTAGTTGCTAAAACCTCGCTACTTTTATTGCTATTACGATCGAACGAGCGCGTCCCCCGGTGACGACTTGTTCGTCTTACGGATTCCGGCAACTTCTTATTTGGTTTAGTCGGCGATTTGTTCGTTCCAACGTCGACGGTAGGCAGTGATGCTTTTGGAGAATCTTGTGCTATGAGGTTCTCCGACCCGCTGGTTCGAGGCGGCGCATGCCGACTTACATACAGACTTAAACCGGCTATTCCCAATACGATGAACAGAACTGCAGCAGCGGCCATGATCCAACGGTTCCGGTGACCGATTCGATCCATTGGGCCAGTCGTTGCCTGATTCATTGCGCGCACTGGCGTCAAAACCGGAGCAGAAAATCTTTGACGGAAAAACGCCACCAACTGCTCTTCGACTCGAGCCGGCGCGGTCGACGACTTCATTTCTCGCGCCATCTCATCCAGACGACGTGTGAGCGCTCGCTCATCCCGCAATCGCAGAACACAGACAGCGCAATCGTCCAGGTGGATGAGAGCGTGCTTGTGCAGACCTTCCATCGTTTGATCCGGGACATGATCGCGTGCCAGTTCGTCAATGATTTCTTCAATGCCTTGACAATTCATGCAAAACACCTCGCCGGTTTCGTTGCGGCCGGAGCTGTCTCTTCCTCATGCGCAGGCCGCAACTTTTCAATCAAGAGAGCGCGGCCGCGATGCAATCGTGAGCGAACTGTACCAACAGCACAACCGAGTATCTCTGCTGCTTCCACGTAACTGAGCTCCTCCAGATCGCAAAGCACCACAGCCTCCCGGTATTTTTCGGGCAGGGCCAGCACCGCCTTTCTCACGGACTCGATCCTTTCCGACCGGGATAGATCGTCAAGTGGTCCGGTAGTCGTCAGCGAAGGCTGAACGGCTTTCTGATCGCCTTCTGGATCCTCCTCCATAGCCGCGTAAAAACGTTCGCGCCGCAAGCGCCGCAAGACGTGGTTTCGGGCGACCCCCAGAAGAAAAGCATTCAATGAACCTCGCGAGGGATCGAAAGTGTGGCCCTCACGAATCAAAACCATGAACACCTCCTGTGTTACATCCTCAGCAACCGTGCGCGACCCACACATTTGCAAGGCAAACCGAAACACGCCTCGTTGGCGTCGCCGGTATAACGCGGCCAGCGCTCCTTCATCCCCAGCCAGCATCGACTGAAGTAGTTCGCTGTCAGAAAGATCAGTTTGTGCTTTCATCCTCATTCGCCAGCGGTGTGGCGTTACTCTTAATTCGCACCAGTCGACAGGAAAGTTCCAGAATTACTGGAGTACGCGATCTAAGTGTCCACCTTTAAGAGCGTGGGCAAGCCCGCCCTTCACTCTAGTTGACTGTAATTTTCTGAAGTTGAGAGGCTTTCAAGGGCAACAGCAAATCGTCGACGAAGAAAGTCTCGTGGGTTGGGAAAGGGGCTTGCCCCCGCCCTTTGTTTGTGCATCGCTTTCTCGCTTAGCCCTGCGAGAATTTCTTCTGAAACTCCGGCGAGCGCCGGCGCAGATCGATCCAATCGGAAAAAAGCTCCGGAGCTTGCAGCCAGACTCCGAGCCAGTTAGAAATCTCTTTTGCTTCTTCCCGTTGGCCTTCGTCAATGATTTTGCTGCGGGCCCTCAATACGGCATTCTTCCGCGCAGTGCTGATAATATTCCGCAATTCAGCTTGGCCCTTTGGGTCCGCTTCAGTCTGAAATTTGAGTCGCTGCTCTTCCACCCTTACCATTGATTCAAAAGCTATCAACAAGCGGGAAAAGTCCAGTTCTGACTGAAAATTTACTGCCTCCGCAATTTGCTTTCGCCATTTGAAATCGCACTCGAAGACTTCCGGATGCCGCAAGACTGCGCCTTCATCAGCAACTGTCCGCGCGATGGCCGCCGGACTTTCC
>DASWDX010000592.1:0-3893 GCA_036395055.1 Pyrinomonadaceae bacterium
GACTGGGTTCAACCTGCGATACATAACATAGTCAATGCGTACTGCCGTACACTGCGCGCAGTGTTGAAGCAATGGCCCGCAACGTGGGTCAACAAATACGGAACCGGGAGCGATAGCGACCGGCTTCAAACAGCGATACACAAAGAAGCAATGGACAATGTTTTTTGACGGCGCGTGTTTGTATTGAGCCATGCGCCCGGTCGCTATCGCTCCCGGTTCCGTATTTGTCGATTCATGGTGCCAGAGTCTTTGCTACGCATTGTGGGCCAAGGGTGACATTGTATAGTCGGCGGTAGACCTCACAGTTGCAGCCGGTCGCTACCGCTGCCAGTTCTGTATTTGTCAGCCTCGATAAATCCCACCGACACGATACTATTTAATTCTAAACGGCATGGAACGGTCACCTCGGCTTGAGCGGAGCGATGAAGTCCTGATCCTTTGCGCCCTGATGACAGACCACGCACGATTCCTGACCGCGCTCATCCAGGTCTGACACGAGCGCGTAGGTTAGTCCGCGATCCGACCAGGTTATAACCTTCAAGCCCTGAATCGCATCGTAGTGAAAAGTTAGCCCCCTGGCCTTGATTTCTTCCCCGCCTGAAGGCTGCGCTACCGCATCCGACGTAATCACCAGACTAATCGGTCGTGTTCTCATCTGGTAGGCAACGTAAGCCGCGTAGTCGTCTTTGTATCCGACCAAACGCGCGCCCTCGAGCCGGTAGAGCTTCTCCTGACCTGAAGCCTCCTGATAGTTGGGCAGCTTTACGCTAAACCTGACCTTGTTGGCGAACCATTCAGATATTTGCTGAGGACCGCTCGTCGTTATTTCCAGCGGCAGCTGGCCGCGCGTGTGTCGCAAGTGAGTGTCGGCAGCCATCAGCGCGAAGGGTGAAGGACCGAGCCCGCTAATTTGGGCGTTGTTGTCCTGCCTGGTAACCAACCAGATCGCGACCGGCAACATCAGGATAACTATCGCGGCGACGGTCGCGCTCCACCGGACAGTTGGCGCAGAATGCTTTGTAGAAAGCTGCGCTAAATTCTCTTGTATTCGTTGCTTCAACGATGGTGGCGCTGCGGCAACCGAAGGCGTCTCGCTGATTACTTTTTCGACGCGCCAGCGGAGCGCATCGGAAGCGAGATAGAGTGGCTGCGGCCGGCGAACAACTTCAAGGAACGCTCGTTCGCCATCTGCGATCGACCTGCATGTCCCACACCCACGCAAGTGGGCCTCGAAGGCAGCTCGCTCGCGATCGTCTAACTCTTCGTCAAAATAGAGCGCCAATAGAGCACGAGTGTCAGCACATTTAGCCATAGTTCCCTTAGACGGCCCTTGCCGCCTTTCTCGTTTGCCAACCGCTCAATATCCGTCGCAGTTTTTCTCTTGCTCGACCCAGCCGTGACATCACGGTGCCGGCCGGGCAACCGAGCAATGTAGCGATTTGCTGATAACTGAAGCCCTCGATATCTCGGAGCACCACGATTTCACGATAGATATCAGGCAAGCTCTCGATCGCCTCTTTAATCTCCTGACGTTCCAGTTTTCTGAGATAGACCACATAAGGATCGCGGGCGAGCTGATCGGGCCAACGTGCCAAATCTTCCTGTTCGTTGTCCAGTTCGATAAAGCGCGGTCCGCTTCGCGTATGCCGAACTTGATTCAACCAGGCGTTGCGCATGATTACAAACAGCCAGCTCTTAAGATTACTGTTCGGCACCAATTGTCCGAAAGCGCGAACGGCCCGCAAATACGTCTCTTGCACCAAATCCTCCGCTTCTGTCTGGTCACGCGTCAGCGTTACGGCATAACCGTAAAGCGCATCGATATGTTCCAACGCCGCCTGACTAAAGACTGCGGTGCAATCGCCGGCTTCTCTCATGCCCCAGATCCTCGAACTACTCGAGGTCGTATTCTACAAGAACACTCGTCGCGCGAATATATTCCACGGAACTGTAACAACTCTTTCGCCGTTCGCTGTTGCAAAGGTGGAATAACCGCAATAGTCGCGTGTTCTTACCATTGAGTCGGTACTGCCTTTGGCTGACGTGACGCCTGTCGCCTAGGGATTGGTTTGTGATTGCCGGCTCATAGTTACGGTGCTATCGGCTGATAGTCTATTTCTGCGCGGGGAAGGGAGCAACATGACTAGTTCAAAACGATTCCGAGTGCTGCTGACAATTGCTTTCATCTTAGGCATCGCGGCGGCCACGCTTGTGACGAGTGGCGTGCGCGCCCAGAAGCAAGAGCAAAAACCGTCGTCCTTCACGCCCGTCGTTGAAGAACCTTTCGAGGTAGTGCGGGCGCGTGACAAAGCGGCAAAGTCGCGGGTAAATGCCGCAGCCCAGAAGTTATTGGAACAACGGTACGATCTTCGCCGGCGCGTGGATGAAAGCGTCCGGATGACGCGCGGCAAACCAATACCTGTCGGGCCTACCGCGAAGCTAAAAGGCGGCGTGACCTGGGAGCAACTCGGACGCATGTCGCCTGATGAAGTCAGGCAAA
The DNA here is from genome assembly GCA_036395055.1 of Pyrinomonadaceae bacterium. Lineage (GTDB taxonomy): Bacteria > Acidobacteriota > Blastocatellia > Pyrinomonadales > Pyrinomonadaceae > PSRF01. Next base: position 2,501 of record DASWDX010000592.1, read on the forward strand.
AGGATCTGTTCCCTTACCTCCCGCTGCCTCATCCGAACCACCCTGTTGGCGGTATGATCTTTCCCCAGACCGAGATCAAATCGCTGCCACGTGTCGAACGTTTCGATCTCGACTTTGATTTGCCTGACCATTTCCTGCCGGAGTTTCCGCCGGCCATCTTTCTGACTACACGCAAGGACTTGGGCGACGTTTCCAAGGGGCAGTTGGTTACCGTCAACAACTTCTATGAACTCTTCAATGGAATTCTCAATCCTAAGCAGCTCGAAGGTCTACGGCTGCTGGTTACGCAGTTTCCACAACAACAGTTCAACGCCACTGCCGATCGCAAGACTGAGCGGCCCGACGGCATGTTGGGTGTGACCTGCTTCGATTGCCACGTCAACGGACACACTTCCGGTGCAGCGCATCTGGTCGGTGACATCCGACCACAGGAGAATCGCCGGCGCATTGAGACGCCTTCGCTGCGGGGAGTCAATATTCAACGTCTGTTCGGATCACAAAGGGCACTCAGGTCGGTCGAAGACTTCACCGAGTTTGAACAGCGCGCCGCTTACTTTGATGGTGATCCGGTAATCGCTACGAAGAAGGGCGTGAATGCTCTGGAACGCGGCTCGCAAGTTCACTTCATGTCTGAATTTCAAGAGATATTGGACTTCCCACCGGCGCCGAAACTCAATGTGATGGGCCGACTCATTCGCAGCAAGGCGACCGAAAGCGAACTACGGGGTGAAGAACTCTTTTTGGGCAAGGCCAACTGTAGTGGCTGCCACGCTGCGCCTTTCTACACAGACAATCTGATGCACGATTTGGACGTGGAGCGATTTTATAAACCGCGCATGGAAGCCGGGATGCTGATGACGGCACAGGGACCGATCAAGACCTTTCCGCTGCGTGGCATCAAGGAGTCGCCTCCGTATCTGCACGACGGCCGGCTGCTGACGTTGGAGGACACTGTTGAGTTTTTCAATCTTGTCCTGGAACTTAATTTGAACGGGCAGGAGAAAAAGGATCTAGTCGCGTTTTTGCGGGTGCTGTAGCGCAGCGAGACTTCCAACCGCTCGACGTCAGGATACTGTGCTCCCAAGCTGGGGCTGGACTCATCAAGGCGCCGCGTTATCGTTTTGACGTCTGCGGCAGCGCGAATTGATAACGTATTATTCCTTTCGTGAGCACGGGCTGACCATTGCAGATTGTTGGCGAGAACCAGGCTTGATAGGCGGCCTCTACAGCGGCCTCAATCAGAAACGGAATTGGTGTATTGGAACCGGCCGAGAGTACGCGACCACTCTCGTCAACAACTACGGAAACGAAAACCGTACCGTCGATGCGACGGACCTGGGCCTCAGACGGATAAACCGGATCGGGCTTAGAGATTATTTTGCTGGCCAGTTCT
>DASWDX010000593.1:0-11101 GCA_036395055.1 Pyrinomonadaceae bacterium
ACACTGTTACCATTCTGCATAGCCAACTCACCATCCTGATAGTACTGTTGTCCGAACCCATTTAGGACACGCGCCGCTGTACTGATCTCATTGAATTGTTCCAGCAACGGTTCGATTATTTCGAACGAGCGCTTGGAATCGTATCGCGAATAGGCGCGCGCGATTTCCAGAAGAGCACTCATCTGCTCCTGATTCTCGACGCGAGGCGGAGCCCCAACCAGGTTGCGGGCCAGCTCCAGAAGTTCCAGGGCTGCCGCTCTCTTCTGTCCTGGTCCAATTTGATTGACTATTTGGGTGAGAATCATAGCCCGCTCTCTCGAAGTGCGAAGATTACTGATACCCCGCAGGGCATCTGCAATCTTGCCTTTAGACGCGTCCATGTGAATTGCCTGCTGTTCCAAATTGGACAATGCTTGCCGCCGCTGAGAAGGATCCAAAATATGATCTTTGACAATTTGCCTGGCCCGCAGAACGTCTCCCAGGCTCAAAGCCTTTTGCGACACCTGTTGATAGAGTTGGTCTCTCATTTCCCGCGGAGCCCGGGCCACTTCTGCCAAACCATCATCCAGCGTGCCGGTGTTGATTGTCTCCTGATACTTTTGCCAGCGTGCGCTTTGTGGGTCGGAAGGTGTGTTGAGCTCGACAATCCTCTTCTCTACGACGGCCACACTCGCCGGCGCATACCCGGTTATTTCTGTAGTCATCGATTTCAGTGAGGCCAGGATGTTCTGAGCAGAATCCTTTTCACGCGAATAGGAGTTGCCCGGTGGTGCGTTGTAGGAGAGAGCCTCGTTCAGGGTCTTCTCAAATAGCTCTTTGTACTCCTGTTCAGACAACAGAGCTGTCTCCATCTTCACAGTCGAAGGGCCAGCGACAGAATTCCGGTCTCTTCTATTTGTAGAGTGGGCCTCGCGAAGAAGGCTGATGGCAAGATTTGACGCCTCCGCATTTTTCAGTAACTTCTCATCTTGCAGTTTCGCGGCGATTTGCTTTGCGAGTTTGGCAGCCATTTCCGGCTCCGTAGCGCGCAAGCTATTTATTATCCCAATCAGGCTTGATGAATATCCCTTCTTGAGAGTCTCGTCCGCAATCTCCAATGCACGTTTGGGATCCTTGGCCGAGATCTGATGCGCCAGCGAGAGTTCGAGGTTAAGTTCCTGATCCCAACGGTTATTGCGCGGGTCGGCATCGGGATTGGTCAGAGCGCGCGTTGTGCGAAGAAAGCCAAGTACCATCTCGGGATCGCGTGGCCCCAGGATTTGAACAACTTCCTGACGGAGCTGCATTGCCAACCTGTAGATCTGGTAGTAATCGTCGTCGACTGTATCGACACTGGCCAGGTATTCTCTGACTCCTTCCGTTGCGTCGGCAGCCAGTTTTGCGGCGAGTTTTTCATCAGAAGGCCATAGGAGTTGCGAAGCTTGCAATTGGGCTCGTACGCGTGTCTGGGGCAGACGGATCTGCGACAGACTGTCCGCTACCTCGGACAGCAGTGCTAACCCTCTGCCCTTGAGTACTTCCTGATTCCTTCCGGCTTGTAACTCCTGCTCAGTTGCGCGGCGAAGCTCGATAATTTTTATTTCGTAACGGCCCGCCGGCACATTTTCGAATTGACCGAGCGGAGCGACTTCGATGCGATAGACACCAGCCGTGACAGAGATCACCGAGACGTTTTCCGGTCCTTCGTTCCCGTTGGGACTATCGAATTCTCCGAGGCTCTTACCCTCAGGAGAAAAGACACGAACGATTACATCGATGCCGTGTTGGTCCACCACGATTTGGACAAACTGATCCTGTTCCAGGTTGATGCTGAAGGTGTGATTTTGACCTTGCGCCAGCGCACGCTCAATCGGAATACCAAGGCGAAGCGAATCGGTTTGTGCTTTCGTTCTTTCATTCGATATCAGGCAGATGAAGATAATGGCGAGAACGGCTGTTGACCTGCGCATCAAAAACCTCCTGCGGTTTCACCAAGAATGACTAGCGTCACGTAAACTTGCGACAATAAGTAACTCGTGGGCTCCCTGGCTTAATTAGAATCTAGTTGGCGCCGGAAGGGATCGACGCCATCTGTCGTAGTGCGAAGACGAATGATGTACACGCCATTTGACTGGGGAAGTTCCGGCGCTGTGCTGTTTTAATGGGATTCCGACATCTTAGGGGAGGATTTGGCTGCGAAGGTTGCCTGGCGTAATAAGGAAACAGAAGTCAGTCGCTAAAATAACAAAGCGCGCCGCGTGAGCGCGCTCTTATCAAGTTGGTTGGCGTGGTGTCCGTGACCTGGACAAGTTTAGAAGCTATGGATTGATCGTCAAGGTCTCACCTTGTTTTTGCTCGCTTAATCCCCGCAATCACGAGTACCAAGCCCAGAATGGCGATCAACCCCGTAAGCATTCCAACGCGCCAGCTGCGATTCCCCCCAGACTGCGCCGCCAGCATTTGATTCAGCGCCGGAGTGGTCTCTTCTGCACTTTGTTGATAAGCCTGGGTCTCAGCAGTCCGAAGCGCCACCTCCAAACGCTCGCGACTAGTCGCTACTATTTTGAGCTGAGCGCGCACGCTGTCTCTCTCAATCGTGAGCTGGCGGCGACGCAGTTCTCGAAGCTCCTCAGGTTTGGTTGAACCAACGCCTGCCAAAGAACGCTCGATGTTTTCCGGTTTCAGATCCTCGTCAAGCTGTTGCGCTTGCGCTTGCAACTCAGTTTCTTTGGCCTGAACCTCGACCAGCCGCGCGCGCAGATCCTCAGCAGACTGCGCCGCACCAGATCTGCTTTGCGCTGCAACTCCCGACGCCAACGGTGGAACTAAACTCATAAAAAGAATCAAACTCAACGCGAACTTCATGATGTTGCCTCGCTTTTTCAAGCTACTTCACTCTTCCGAACACCATCTGATCAGCATCCGCATAGATCTTCGCAGCCGGCGCCGCGCCTTTGTGAACCAAAACATCGCAACGCATCATCAGCAATGGTTCCTCGGTTAACGTTCGCCTTTGCAACCCGACCGCGCGGTTCCAAACTGAAGCGGACCAGGGCGTTTTTAACAAATTCTGCAATCAGGACACGACCCTCGCTGCGCGGAAATTCATAAATCGTCACCACAACAGCATTCTCCCTTCGCTCGGAAATGGCGGAGGGTTGGCCTAACAATCGCACCACTTCCTCGGTGCTAAGGCCTTCTTTGAGATAAGTGGTCCGGGGACCGACCTGGACAACTCCTGGTTTGAATTCATCAGCCGGATAACTGTAAGAAGTTTGACGCACGAAAGAAGCATCTTCATCCGTAGTCTCGGCTGGTGCCTGATCAATCTTATTTCTGACATTCTTACTTTCAAGAGCTCCCATCGGATAACGCTTAGTTTGCGCGGCAACACCGACCATCGCGCACATGATGACTATTACCAGACTTAAGAAGTTGCGCATAAACTTTGGCCTTTCGTCGAATCTGGTTGCTGCTGAGACCACTTGTTGTCAGGCTCAAAAGCCTCGACTTCGTGCTTCGGTAAGTCTCTATTAGCTAACGCGTAGTTGGCGGTCAAAAGGGACCATTGCCCCTATGATTATGGGAAATGTACGGCTGCAAAGATTCGCTTGCGGCTTTGCCGGTTGATGTGCGGAAGGTCTCCGACGTCTCCGACCTTCCGGTGGCGCCTGTAAACACATTTTGGGGCTACGCACCGAGTCAGGGCGCAGCCCCAATTCAACAAGAGTCCGGTTGCCGGTGGGGCACAGCCGCCCCACCGCACATCAGGCGGCGTAGCCGTAGAAATCAGTCGCTAGCTTCTCGGCGTGCAACCGTTCTTGAGTCTGTCTGACCCAGCAAAATGAATCGCCGGTCTACTCTACTTCATCGAACGCGCCCTTTCCGTTTCCAATAGTTTCTTCTTGCGCTCCAGCCCCCAACGATAACCACCCAGACTCTTGTCTTCACGAATGACGCGGTGACAAGGAATCACCAGCGCTGCCGGATTTGTAGCGCACGCGCGAGCCACCGCGCGCACAGCTTTTTCCTGGCCAATAGCCTTTGCAATTTCGCTATAAGAATATGTTTGGCCATAAGGAATCGAACGCAACTGCTCCCAAACCTGTCGTTGAAAAGCGGTGGCCTGTATATCCAGCGGCAGATCGATGTGTGGACTCCTGTTTTTTAAGTGTTCGATTATCGCCTTGAGCGATGAACGCAATGGCTTTTCGTCGTGATGAATTTCCGCCGCCGGAAACTCTTTCAACAGGTCCGCCTCAAGCGACGCATCAGAATCTCCCAACATCACTGAACACACGCCCTTGTCGGTCGCTGCAACCAGTAAGCGACCCAAAGGAGTTGCTGCGATTGCATAGTTGATCACGGCGCCGCGTCCCCCTTTGCCGTAAGTCGCCGGCGTCATTCCGAGTTGGGAAGACGCGCGTTCGTATAGCCGGCTGCTTGAACCATAGCCCGCGTCATACATGGCGCTGGTAATTGCTTCGCCTTTGCGCACACCCTGCTTGAACCTATTCATCCGGAAAGCTTCAGCATAGCGCCGCGGCGTGATTCCCATAACGCCTTTGAAAGTTCGCTGAAGATGAAAAGAGCTAACGCCAAGCTGTTCGCTCAATGCGGGGAGGGTAATGGGCTGACCCTCATTCTCCTCGATCATTCGGCAAATCTCTCGCACCATCTGAATCTGCGGATCTCTGACACGCGCATCGCGTGGATGGCAGCGACGGCAAGCGCGAAAACCCGCCTGCTCAGCATTTTCAGGTGATTGGAAGAATGAGACATGTTCGCGACGTGGCCGCCGTGCCGGACAGGAAGGCCGGCAATAGATTCCGGTCGAGCTGACGGCAAAAACAAACTGCCCGTCGAAGCGCGTGTCTTTTGAAAACACGGCTTGCCATTTCTTTTCCTGATTGTTAGGTGAAAGATTTGTCTGTTCCTTCATTACTGCACTCATGGTAGCACCTTCCTTAAAGCTGTCCAGCGTTCCAAACTCGCCGCGATCATAGTGACCTCCGGCGTTCGAATCTATCCGGTTCTTGCGATCAAAGTAGCAAGAAATTCAGCAATCAGCAGTCAGCACTCAGCAACGGTGTCGTCGGACGCTGCAACGTATGAGAATGGGCTGATCTTGATTAGTTTTGGCAAGGATGGAACAATCATGCGCGATTTCAGAGAGATAAAAGTTTGGATAAGGCTCACCTACTTACATTAGAGATCTACAAGGTTACAGCAACCTTCCCACGAGAAGAAGTTTACGGCCTTACCAGTCAACTCAGGCGCTCATCAGCATCTATCCCAGCTAACATTGCAGAGGACTTCGGAAGAGGCGGCAACGCAGAGCTAGCGCGATTCCTCCAGATCGGGATGGGATCTGCGAGCGAGGTCGAGTATCATGTTCTCTTAGCCAGGGATCTAAATCTCCTAACAAAACAGATTTACGATGACCTTGATGGGCGAATTGTTGAGGTCAAGCGAATGCTTGCTTCTCTCTTGCTTAAGGTCAGACGAGATCGATAGTTCGCTTGGCAAATTGCTGATTGCTGATTGCTAATGACTGACTTCCTTACTTCTCTCAACGAACAACAACGCATCGCCGTCGAGCATACCGAAGGACCGCTACTAATTCTCGCCGGCGCGGGCTCAGGCAAGACTCGCGTTATCGCTCATCGCATTGCCTACCTGATTGCGGAAAAAGGCGTGGCGCCGTGGAATATTCTTGCGGTCACCTTTACCAATAAAGCCGCCCAGGAAATGAGACAGCGTGTGCAGCGGCTGTTGCGCGACCAGGAATTGTCGAGCGCGCCGCTCGTGTCAACCTTTCATAGCCTTTGCGTCCGCATACTCCGACAGGACATCGAAAAGTTAAACGAGAAATACAGCCGCACCTTTACCATCTACGATCAGGACGACTCGCTCAGGCTGATCAAAAATTGCATGAAGGACCTGGGTTACGACGAGAAGCACCTGGGCCTGCGTGCTACTCAGGCAGCGATCAGCGCTGCGAAAAATCGCGGTGAAGACGTTGATGCCTTTGCGGCTCGCGCCGACTACGTTGATGAGCGCCGTGCGGCGATGGCGCGCGTCTACCAAATATATGAGGACCGGCTACATGCAAACAATGCACTCGATTTTGACGACCTGCTAATCAAGACGGTGCGTTTGTTGCGACAGGTTCCGGAGGTGCGCGAGAAATACAACAATAAGTTTCGCTACATCCTGGTTGATGAATATCAGGATACGAACTCGCTTCAGTTTGCCCTGATTAGTTTATTGACGGAAAAGCAGCAGAACATCGCTGTGGTGGGCGACGAGGATCAGTCGATCTATAAATGGCGCGGTGCCGACATCACCAACATTCTCAACTTCGAGAAGCATTTTCCAAACACGAAAACAATTCGGCTCGAACAGAACTATCGTTCAACGCAAACAATACTCGACGTTGCCGGCGCCGTGGTGAAGCACAACGTTGAGCGCAAGGGAAAGACCCTTTGGACGTCCAACCCCCGCGGCGACCGCGTCCGCTACTTTCAGGCGTTTGACGCGGAAGCGGAAGCGCGCTTTGCCGCCGGAAAAATCCTCGAACACCGCAACGAAGAGTATGACCTGCGCGCGGCAGTCTTGTATCGAACGAATTCGCAGTCGCGCGTCTTTGAAGAAGCGATGCGCCGCGCCGGTTTGCCTTACAACATCGTCGGCGGTTTCTCATTTTACGAGCGTCTGGAAGTACGCGACATTATTGCGTATTTGAAGTTGGCGCTGAATCCAAACGACTCTATCGCGCTGCAACGCGTTATCAATAGTCCACCGCGCGGTATTGGCAAACAAACCGTCGAGGAGATTGCACGCCGCGCAAACGATTCCGGGCTATCACTTTGGGAAACCATTTCCGTGGTGATCGAGAAGCCGGCGAGTCTCAGCACGCGTGCTGTCTCAGCATTGAAGAGCTTCCGCAGGATTGTGCTTCGACTTAGCGAGATAGCTCAAAGTCCAAAAACCCAAGACCAGAGTCCAGATTTAGTCTCAGACATAGTCAAAGCCGCCATTCTCGATACCGGCTACGAGAACGCGCTCAAGGGCGAGAAGACCGACGAAGCCGAAGCGCGATTGGAGAACTTGCAGGAGCTGGTAAACGCAGCTATCGATTACGATGAGCAAGGGCTTGAAGGATTACGCGAGTTTATTGATCACTCAGCGCTTGTTTCAGACGCCGACCAGTACAAAGAAGACGCCGTCGTCACGCTCATGACCGCGCATTCAGCGAAGGGTCTTGAGTTTCCACTGGTCTTTATTGTTGGACTTGAAGATGGTTTGTTTCCACACTCGCGGTCCGCGACGGATCCAGCGGAGTTGGAGGAAGAACGGCGTCTTTGCTATGTGGCAATGACGCGTGCGGAAAGATTTCTTTACATTACGCACGCGATGAAACGCAGAGTTTATGGCGAAGAGCTTGCCTCCGAGCCCTCGCAATTTCTGAATGAGATGCCGCTGGATTTGATGGAAGATCTCTCCAACGGAAAATCGTGGCTTTCATTCGCACGCGGCTCATCGTCGATTGATTACAAGCATGGCGAGTATCGGAAAGAGCGCAAGAAATTCACTGGCAAGACTTACGACAGTGTTGATTCAATTGCTGAATTCTTCAAACAGCGCGCAACACAACTGGGCAATACTGGCGGAGGTTTCGACTCAACGAGAAATGCGTCGAGGAATGCATCGAAACCAGGAGGGAATGTCTCTGGGTCAGGAAGTGGGCCTGCCCCCGCAGATCGCAGCAGCAGTGCGCCTTTAAGGAAGGACTCGCTCCAAAGACCAAAGACCAAAGACCAAAGACCATCATCCGACATCCAGCAACTCGCCTCCGAGTTTGTGCCTGGCACCTACGTGAAACACTCTAAATACGGTCGCGGCCTCGTGCTCCGACGCGAAGGCGTTGGCGATTCACTGAAACTAACCGTTACCTTTCCGGGTTACGGCCAGAAGAAACTGGTGCAAAAATATGCCGGCCTCGAAAAGGACTGATAGTTAATCCGCAGATTTCGCAGATTACACAGATTGAATACGCGGGAAAGAATTAACAATCAGCGGTTAACAGCTTTACAGACGTGAACGGGTATCACCATCTGCGTAATCTGCGAAATCTGCGGATTGCTCTTCTCTCAAACAGTAACCGTAGTGCCATCGAACTTTGTCAGGCTAAATCCGCCGAAGGGTTCGTTGTAACAAGACCGCTGGTCGCGCAGTATACCAATCCCCAGTTGCTCGCCAAGTTTCAGCGACTCAGTTCCGTCGGAGCGCCAGTGAACTCCTGCAATATTCCGGCCCAGGGCAACGTTTGACGCGAGCTTATTGAGTTCGCCGCCAACAGTCAGATCGCCAGCATCCGCACCAGCGTAAGGCACAAGCGAAAGGCCATCATCCGCCGGTTGTACTGGAGTCACGCCGAGATCAACGAGCTTGGTCGACTCTTTGAACCATGCCTTCAGAATCGTCACGCAAGCGCCGGCAACCGTGCCATGTCCAGCGCCGTAGGCCGGATGCGTTGGTGAACCTTCGGGGAACGCCATCGGCAAAAGCGCGTTGCCCGCCGTCATGTAGCCGCCCAGTTGTGTTCCGCTGCTTAGAGAATTCAGAATGTCAGCATGAACTGGATAGCCGGCGCTGTGGTTGAGTGTCCGATCGACACGCGCAGCATGGACCTCTGGCCGCAACCTGCGGTGCACAAACCATTTTTGAAACCAAACCGCCTTCAGCGCTCTGGTTGCAACTTCACATAACAACGCGGCGATGTGTGGACCACCGAAAGTGCCAAAGCCGTCTTGGGTTGGATTGCCGACGTAAGGATTGCCATCGTCGAAGGGTGTACCGATTCCGGTAAGTACCAGGAAGCCGTGAAAGTAAGCCTGAAAGAGAACATCAACATGCACCCACTGGCTAATGTCGCGTCCGTCTCTCATGTAACGCGGAACGACATCGAATGTGGCGGATGGCTGATTAAACCCGCGCTGCACAGCAAGCCAGGTGTTGAAGTCGGTCATATAGTCGCTACCCGGCGCAGTCGTTCTGATCTTTTGCTCGAGATTGTTGGCGCCGAAGCTGCACTGCTGATAGAAAAACTGCGACAGGTAGGGACCGGCTTTATCGCCGGTAGTTAACCCGCGAAACAGAGTTGCCGGCGTCACCGCACCACCGGCTTTGGCGCCCTTAAAGTCAGCACCGTAAAGAGTGAGGTCGGCAGCCGCCGCATTCGCTATGGGGTTCACCGGATATTGCGAGAAAGGCACATCGCGCAAGAGCGCCATCCAGTAGTTTTCTGAAATCTCCGCTGCCTGTTCCCGGCTGGCGAATGCAGGAGCGGGCGGCTGCAACAACGCGTGCCCGTCTGGTCCTTCCATGTCGAAGGCAAGGCCGGCCTGCGGATTTGTTAGCCGGCGATCGCCGCCCATTGGTATCAGGTTGAAGTCGTCGGGCCGGCCACTGTTCAGAGCCTGAAGCAGCGCCGCATAAGCGTCTAAGTTAACTGTGCCGTCGTCGTTATGCGGTAAGCCTTTCGAATAACTGGCGATCTTGTTTGCATAAAGACTCTCATCATCGTTGGCAGGGTGCTGCAGATTCTGCGGCGTACTTTGCAGCCCGGCCTGCGCCGCATCGCGGCGTAGCTTTGCGCAATCATTCGCGCGCTGGTTTGAACTTGACGGCGCGGCTTCTGCATTGGATCTCTCAGTTTGTAGCAAAGGCTCGAGGCCGATAACTCCAGCCGCAATGCTCGCGGCTCCCGTTACGCCAACCTGACCAATGAATCTGCGTCTGCTTTGAGACTTGGGAGTGCTTGGTTGCACGGACTCTTCTTGCATGGGGGTCCTCCTGCTCAGAAATTTACGTCAATCAGTTGTTGTGAAAATTGGACGGAGCAGGATGGTTACCGCACGGAATGGCTGGGGGAACTGTCCAAGGTTGAGTTCCTTATAGCTATGGCCACTGCTCTGTTGCTTACTTTTACCATAATCTAATTCAACGGACAAAGTTTTCCGTTGAAACAAATCAGGGCGAAACTGAGAAGCCGCCTGACGGCGAACTAGTAACGGGATACGACCCCCACTTCATCTCCCTCTTGAAGCGCCTCAAGCTTGAATCGCAACTGAATTCGCAATCGGCAACTCCTTCCCTTTACCCGTGACCCATTTCCCGCTACGTTTCTTCTCCGCCTCCACTTCCCCTTTGCCCTTTCGCCTTTACCCCCAACACTCATCACTCAGTACTCAGTACTCAGACTCAAACCAGTCAAGTTGAACAGCGCATTCTTCAGACTGACATGCCGCCATAACGACCGTGTGAGGCGCACGATAACGCTTTGTCTGCGTTAACTGAAAGAATCGAGGAGTTTAGCTGATTTACAGGTACTGGCGATCCGTGGCGGCATTGCGGTTGCTGTGATGGATGCCGCCCCTCTCCAAAAATCTCAGCCATGAGTGCCCCTTTTTTAGCGAATATCTCCCCCGGTCCGTAATTTTCAACAAGGTTTCGACCATTCAGATTAAGAGAAGGTGATTATGAAAAAACTCGCTGTTCCAAAGCCGGATGTTTCTTCTTTGTTTTCAACCCTGCTGATCATTTCCGCCGTTGTAGCGGCCTCTACGCCAGTGCTACTTGGCGACCGACTCGTTGTGATTGTCTCCGACGTGGCCAGGCAGGGCTCAATCCTGCTTCAAGCCCTTAGTATCTCCCTGCAAAGGTTACTGAGTTAGAAACCAGCAATCAGTCAAAAGATTAGTGGCCGGATACTACTGTCTGGTTCTTCCCCCTCTCCCCGTTCCCCTCTTCCCCGTTCCCCTTTTACCCGTTACCCATTTCCCCGCACCGTCTCCGGTTCGGTTCCCCTTTGCCCCTTCCCCTTTCCCCTATCTTCTCCCGCTCCCCTCTTCCCCGTTCCCCTTTACCCATTCCCCCTGGTATTCCATCTCGTCACTGTCGTTACGTTCATCCCATACCGTATAGAAGCGTTCGGCTATCAGGATGCAAGCTACGGTTACGACGGTTACTACGTGGACCTGAGCGAGTATCAGTACTACTTCCGCCAGGGCTTCAACCGCGGCTACGAAGACGGCTACTACAGCCGCTCTCAGTA
>DASWDX010000594.1:0-16036 GCA_036395055.1 Pyrinomonadaceae bacterium
ACGTCTCCAACCCGCACTGGGCCAGGTACCCGCCCAGTCCGAACATCGCCTTCACTACCCCCGGTCCCACTTCCAAATAGTTCAATCTCTGTTCCATGATTACTCCTTTTCAAATTATAGATTCGGAACGTGTCCAGTTGAGCAAATTTTACCGGTTGCGCGGCCGACAGTTGCGTCTGGTATTTTCGGCCGTCTTGTCGACTGTTGATCGTCGCTGGGACGCCACGATATTTTCTTTACCTTCGAATGCCGACTTTGCTTTCGAGATGAGATGGAAGACTGCTTCCACCAAATCATCGTTATCTACGGGTTTGGTTAAATATCCCTGAGCTCCTGATGCAAAAGCCTCTTGCTTATCGCTGTCGTAAGCAGCACCTGAATAGAAGAGAATTGGTGTGCTTGGGTCAAACTCTCTTAGCTTCTTACATAGTTCAATTCCGGAGCCACCGGCTATCCAGTTATCAATCAGGTACAGATCGAACTGGTTGGCTCGTGCCAGAAGTAACGCCTTACCATCGGTGTCAGCCAAAGTAACTTTGCAATTACAGGCCGTTAGCACGAACGACACAAGCTCTCGTGTGTCGGCGTGATCCTCTGTATACAGAATTTGTGGGACTAGGGACTTCATATTAGGTATAAGTCAATGCTACTTTGCGAATTGGCTCTAGCTGTTATTGAGGAATTTCTGATGGCTGGCAGCACCCGCACGGTCGGCGGTATAGATCATGTTGGAAGTCTTTTCCTTCTGGTGTTTGTTTCCCTTGTCTTCCCCCTGAGCGACTGACAGCCGCGTGGCGCGAATAATCATCAGCAAAAGACAAAATGTTCCCGGCGATCTAACCGATGTTTTCCGCTTCATATTCTTCTCCTTTTATGATTGGTTCACGCGCCTTTCTCGCGAAGGCATGCAAATTTCATTTTCGTGGTTTCGTTGCACGGCTCGCGAGTCTTCATTTTATTGAATGTTCGGCCGTGCTTCTTTCCGAATCTTGCCAATAACTTCTATACCTTGCGATCTTCCGGCGATGAAGGTCTCCAGCTTGAGCGCTTCCTACAGCAAGGGACCGCTCTTTTCGGCAAAGGTATAGGAGAGACGCGGACGCCACCCTTCGTTAGTCCTGGTTTTAGTGAGTCAGCGGAATGTTCCTTGAGAGAGAGAGAGAGAGGTAGTCAGATGGTAATGAGAAAGTAATTGGTTTCCGCAACTTTGCGGACAGTTCCGAAGAGGGAGCAGGCTGGGTGGAATCACTACCGTCTGGCGGCTGTAGGCAAATCCTTCCGGAGACGGCGCATCGCTATGTCCAAATCCCGGACAGTCTGGAGGAAGCACGTGTTAGTTATTTGCGAGCAAGGGTATCAGGGTTGCGAACATGCGCGGCGACGAAGGAAATCCATGCGGCAGCAATATTACCGGCGCGCTCAGCGGCCCAGCTTCGCGATAGAACAACCGGCGTTATTAACCGTGAGAGTCTTGTACTCGACTGGAAAGACCGCCCGGCTCTGATCGAATGGCGCCGGGACTTCTTGCAGAGCATTAGAATCTTCGAGCCTTTTACCCTGAGAGCGCTTGCTTCCCGCTTGGCGGAATACTGATCGGCCTGGTCGCGCAGCACAGAATCCGACTCAGTACCTGCTGCAGTTGTTGAGGCGTCGTAGTGACGTGATTACTGCGCCACGCGACAAAACCATCGGGACGGACCAGCACAGCTCCATCCGATGACACACCCACACTCTCCGCCCAAGTATTCTCGGGATCCTGCAAATCGCCGCCCGCTCCGATGCGATAAGCCGCTACCAGGTTAGTTCCCATCGCAGCGTTGGCCCGCGCTGCTTCTTCGGACCACTGCGCGCCATCTCCGCTACTCAACAACACGAACCGGCCATCTAGCAGATCCATTGTCGACATACGCTGCGCGGCGCGCTCGAGCCAGACGTGAGGCACGCGGGTCCCGGGGAGGCCGGTCAGCTCCTCACGATCCAGCAAGAGGATCTCATCCTGCGGTGATGGCAGATCGTCTTCGGAGAGGACCGCCTGCGAACGATAGCGATAGCCCACGATTGGAAAGAATTCCGAAAGTTTTTCTTTCATCGGGGTTTTATCGAGCACGGAGGCGCCGGGTCCCGTCATGGAGTACTTCGTTTCAAACCATGCCACGGGATGTCGCTCCGTCTGATAGGTGGACATCAACTCTGACTCGGCGTGTCCCCTGAGGACGGCGGCCATCTTCCAACCCAGATTCTGTGCGCTCTGAATAGCCGTGTTTGCGCCGAGGCCTTCTTTCGGCGGCATCGTATGGGCGGCGTCACCGACCAGAAACACGCGCCCTTGAAAGAGTTGCTCAGCCACTCGCTGCTCGGGCTGCCAGGGGGAGACCTCGACGATCTCAACAGAAATGTCAGGTGCTCCGATCGCTTTTTTCACCAGTTCGTGGGCGCGTTCGCGGGTGATTTCTGCCGCTGCCTTTCCCTGGGTCAGGACATACATGCCGAGGTTCTTTTCGGCGATCACAAACATGCCGCGCGCGTCAGGGTCTTCAATCAGAAACGCGTCACTTTCATAACCTCGAACGAATTCGTCCCAGGCGGCGCGAAAGTAGATGAACACATAATGCTCATCCAGTATGCCCTTTCCCTGCGTGGGAATGTGAGCTTGTTCCCGGACATGGCTATGCGCACCATCGGCGCCGACAAGGAACTTCGCATGTACGACATGTGGCTCTTTGGCCATTTGGTCCCGAACTGTTGCGGTTACGCCGTCCTCATTCTGGGTGAAGCTGATCAACTCGGTCGAATAGCGGATATCACCGCCGCGTTGGCGGGCCGCCTTAAGAAGGATCGGTTCGAGCCGGCTTTGCGGGCAATACCACATAAACGGTTCCGGACTGAGCGCTCTTGTGTCCAGAAGCGACGCGGTATCCAGCAGCTCTTTTTGTTCGCGCGATGCCAAGTGCTGGCGAGCGAAAATACGTGAGACCTGCGCACCGGCGGCGTGAATCTCGTCAGATAGCCCGAGGCCGCGGAACACCTCCAGCGTGCGAAAGTTTAGATTGCGGGCTCGGGGGTACCACGAGACGTCCGCGCGGCGCTCGATAAGGAGCGGATGAATCCCTTGTTGCAGCAGCAACAGCGAGAGCGATAGACCTCCTACCCCAGCACCGACAATCAAAACGGGAACCTGTTCCGGATCCATAAGCACTCCTTTCTAGCAGGCGGAAAGTGACTTTCCAAGTAGATCACAAACGTGCACAACTGAATTCGCCATTCGCGAAATCTCTGGTCCAACGAAGATAGTTTGTGACCTTCTTGATGTTGTGGATCGTCCTTGGTTTTCAGCAACCTGCAAGAGGCACTCTTTGGAGATCCCTTCTCGGAAGGAAATTCTCTCTACTCGACTTAGTGAATCAAATCCAAACGCCATTAGTCCCTTCGATTTCCCATGAACCGCAGCAGGAAGAAAAATAGATTGATGAAATCCAGATAGAGCGATAGCGCGCCGACCACTGCGTACGAGCCAACGCCACCGTCAGGCAGCGCGACGGCCAACTGCTTTAACCGTTGGGCATCCCACGCCGTCAGACCGGTAAAGACCACCACGCCCACCACTGAAATCACGAATTGCAGCACACTGCTGTGCCAGAAGAAACCCACGATCGAAGCGAGGATCAATCCAATCAAGCCCATGAACATGAAATGGCCCAGGCCCGCCAGGCTCCTTTTGGTAACCGTACCGAAGATCGCGGTCGCACCAAACATCCCAGCCGTGATGATGAAGGTTTGGGCAATGGACGCGCCGGTGAAAACGAGCAACACTACCGACGAAGTCACACCCACTAGTGCGGAGTACACGAGGAAGAGCCCTGCGGCGGTTGCAGGCGCAATCTTCTGCACCCGAGCTGAGAGATAAAAGACAAGTCCGAGCTGGGCGATAACGATGACCCAAAACACCATGCGGTTGACGATAACGGCTTCGACCAGCGCGGGAGTCGACGCCACACCAAACGCGATCAACGCGGTAATCAGCAGGCCGACAAACATCCAGCCATAGACCTTTGAGAGAAACGCACTGACGCGCTCGCCACGGATGTCCGCAGAAATAAATGAAGGCTGCTGCCTCGAAGATTGGCCCCACGGTTGTTGTTGGTTCCAGCTCATAACTTCCTTTCAGATCGAGTGTAAATATACGTCCAGCTTACTCAAAGTCAGCGAAGAATTCTTTCTACCCTTGTTTGAATTTTCTGGATTTTGCGGCTTTCTTCGCGGTTAGCTGAAAATTGAAAGATTCAGCCGCAAGAATCACGTCACATCTCCGACAGTTTGCCGAACCTGGAGCATGAGAAATCAATGCCCGCCGACCTGCGGATCTCTTCGCTCATGCGTTCCGGGGCGAGTTCGCAATAAAAAGCAACATTTGGCAAACAGACGAAAGACGAAGGGCTGCTCCCCTCATAAACTCGACGAGGCGATCCAGTAGGGGCGAACTGGAGCCAGGCTGCGCCGGAGCGCGCCGGATGCTCCACTCGATGAGAGACATCCGGCGCGCCGGCGCGCTGACGAAGGAGAGTGAGAAGATGAATACAGGATTGAAGGATGGGTTTTGGATATGATCGCAAGGTTGGTAGCCATCGATGGTCCTTTGACTGGCAGAACCTTTTACCTTGAGGGGCCAGTCCTCTCAATTGGCCGCCGGTCGGCAAATGACATTAGACTTGAAGACCGGTTCGTCTCACGTCATCACTGCAGGATCAGAAATGAGGGTGCGCAGCACATGATCGAAGATTTGAATAGCGCCAACGGCACTTACGTCAACGGCGAGCGTGTAAAAGCCTTTGCACTGAAGGAAGAGTCTGTAATCGAGATTGGTGCTTCACGGTTTCTATGCAAATTTCAAAACTCTGAGGAATCGATAACTTCGAGTCACAACTCGAATGGGGCATAGAATGTTTTGAGGTTCTTGCCTTGTACTTTTCAAGCGTAATCGACGCGTTACGGCTTGCGCCCTTCCTCGTGCTTCGCGTCGGACTCCCGCTTCGCCTTCTTCTCCTTTACGCGGACGACCTTGCTTTTGGGAGCGTCAACCTGCACTTCGGTGATCGTGCCTTTGGCATTACGAATGTCGAACGAGTAAACAAGATGTCCGTGGTCAGTCTTCAACTCATTGGCCTCTACGTCGCCTGAAACGCGACGGAGCGCGATCTCTCTTGCCTGCTCCATTGTGATGTTCGGTTCTGGAGTCAGAGTCGGTTTGGCGTCAGTATTGTCGGGCGCCGGTAGCGGTGTCTTGCTAGCCAACTCCTTTGCCGTCGGTAACTGCGAAGCATTCCACCCGCCACCGAGGGCTTTGATCAATTGGACGCTTGCGGTCATCTGTTGCATTCGAAGATTCTCCGCAGTTCGTTGATTGCTCAACAAAGTGGCTTGAGCTGTGATCACATTGAGATAACTATCGATCCCGGATTTATAACGGTCAGTGGCCAGCGCCAGGGCCCGCTCGGCCGATTTCACAGCAGAGTCCTGTTGCTCTATTTCACGAGAGAGGATTCGTAGTGCTGCGAGATTATCTTCGACCTCCTGGAAAGCCGTTAACACAGTCTGCCTATAAGAGGCGACGGTGCCGTCATATTCCGCCCGAGCTTGTTCGGTCGCGGCTTTGCGCTTCCCTTTGTCAAATAGCGTTTGAGCCAGTGATGGGCCGACCGAAAAGAAGCGGGCGGGCCATGCAAACCAACTCGCGATAGAGGAGCTTGCGAATCCTGCCGCACCACTCAACGTGAGCGACGGGAAAAATGCTGCCTTCGTGACGCCGATGTGTGCGTTTGCCTCAGCCACGCGCCGCTCTGCTGCGGCGATATCCGGTCGGCGCTCCAGCAGTTGGGACGGAAAACCGAAAGGTATTGCGGGCGGTTCTGCTTTCAGCGGTTCGATAGCTATTGAGAAAACGGATGCAGGTTGGCCCGTCAGCAGAGCAATCGCGTGTTCGAGTTGAGCACGCGCGATGCCGAGATCTGTAGCTTGCGCTTGCGTGGCTGCCAGTTGGGTTTCGGCCTGCGCCACGTCTTCGTCCGACGCAATACCGGTCTGGAAGCGAACCTCCGTCAGCTCGAGCGCCTGCTGGTAAGCCACGACCGTTGAATCCAACAATTGCTTTTGCGCGTCGACTTCGCGAAGCTGATAGTAATCTGCAGCGAGTTCTGCCTGAACACTTAAGCGAACGTTCTCAAGGTCCGCAGCGGTGGCTTGGGCCTCAGCCACACTGACCTTTACAGTGTTGCGAATGCGTCCCCAAAGATCGGGCTCCCAAGTGACGTCAAACGGTAGCGAATAATCTGTAATCACGCCCTGCCCTGCGCCCACATTGGATTGAGTCGTCCTCGATGATTGGCGTGAAGTGATGATGGACGGACTGGTTGTCACTGTCGGGAAAAGCTGTGAACGCGATTCCTTGACCAGCGCGCGCGCCGAATGAAAGTTCGCATCAGCCAAAGCAATATTCTGGTTTGAGATGTTCACTTGTTCCTCGAGCGCGTTTAATTGTGGGTCGTTGAACATTTCCCACCATTTGCCGCGAATCACATCATCCTTTGGCTGCGCAAATTTCCAGTCGTCTGTCTCCTTGAAATTGTCAGGCGCGATCTCCTTGTAGGCAGCCGGCGTTTGCACGGGAGGTTTCTCATACTTCGGGGCCTTGTCACAGCCCTTGAACAGTATGAGCCCGATAAGTGAAACGGCCAGAATTTGGAGATGCACCGACATAAAATCCCCCTCGTTATCATTCGAGAACCGGACATTGGGCAATCATGGTCATAACAAACTTTCCTGGGGCACAACCTTTACTGAACTCTTCCGCCACCATTGCCACCACAGATGAAGGCGATCAAGATAGAGATAGACTACCGGCGTGGTGTAGAGCGTGAGCATCTGGCTCACGATCAATCCGCCGATGATCGCAATACCGAGTGGCCGTCTCAACTCAGACCCGGTTCCCGTGCCGAGCGCCAGCGGCAGCGCGCCTAATAGAGCGGCCATCGTCGTCATCAGAATAGGACGAAAACGGAGTACGCAGGCTTGGTAGATGGCTTCGGCCGAGGTTTTGCCATCGTTGCGCTCGGCCGATAACGCAAAGTCGATCATCAGGATCCCGTTCTTCTTAACGATGCCGATCAATAGAATGATGCCGATGATTGCGATCACGCTAAGATCCGTACGCGTGACTAGGAGGGCGAGCACGGCCCCTACGCCCGCAGAGGGCAGCGTCGACAGAATCGTGATCGGGTGAATATAGCTTTCATAGAGAATTCCCAGCACGATGTAGACTGCTGCAAGAGCTGTCAAAATCAGAAGGGGTTCGCTCGCCAAAGATGACTGAAATGCCTGCGCTGTTCCGGAAAAGCTGCCATGAATTGTGGCCGGCATGCCCGTACTCTGTTCCATCTGATTGATGGCTTGTGTGGCATCGCTGAGGGCTACACCGGGTGCAAGGTTGAAGGAGACCGTCACCGACGGAAACTGGCCTTGATGGTTTACAGCCAAAGGAGCTGTTGTCGGCTCGTAGTGCGCGAGAGCGCTTAAAGGAACCACCCCGCCGGTCGATGGATGGAGGTAAATCTCCTTCAACCCTTCTGGGCTTTGCCAGAATCTCGGTTCGACTTCCATCACAACGTGGTACTGGTTCAACTGCTTATACACCGTCGAGACCTGTTCTTGTCCGAAGGCCTCGTAAAGCGTGGCGTCAATCATCTGCGGCGTTATTCCCATTCTAGACGCTGTCAAACGGTCGTAGACGAGTGACGCCTGAAGCCCGCTATTCTGCTGATCGCTACTGGCATCTGTGAGGACGGGTAGCCGTCTCATTTGCTGTAACAGAATCGGCCCCCATTTATTTAAGTCCTCCAGATTTTCGCTCTGAATCGTGTACTGATATTGCGCATTACCCTGCCTGCCTCCGATGCGCAAATCCTGCTGGGACTGCAGGAAGAGTGACGCGCCTTCGACTGTCGCGAGCTGATGTCGCAAGCGATTGATAACCTGATCAGCGCTGACCTTGCGCTCTTCCAGTGGCTTCAACGCAATAAACATTCTTCCGGTGTTGGTTGTTGTGCCTCCACCGCTGCCGGTGAAAGCCGTCACAGCTTCTACTGCCGGGTCAGACTTAATGATGTCCACAAAGCGAATCATCCTTTGCTTCATCGCCGTGAACGAGGAGTCCTGCGAGCCCTGAATGCTTCCGCCCAAGCGGCCTGTATCCTGCTGCGGAAAGAATCCCTTGGGCACGATCACGAGTAGATAGACGTTGACGCCAATCGTGATCAGAAGCACAGCCAGGGTAATCGCCGGACGGCGCAGCACCCAGGTCAGACTGGACTCATAGAGCCGCAGTATCCACGCGAACACCCGCTCGCTTGCCTGGTAGAGTCGTCCGTGATCTTCCGGTCGCCGGAGCTTAAGGAGCCGCGAGCACATCATGGGCGTGGTGGTCAATGAAACGGCAAGCGAAACCAGAATCGCTACCGAAAGGGTTACCGCGAACTCGCGGAAAAGGCGCCCGACGATGCCGCCCATCAGAAGTATCGGAATAAATACTGCGACCAGTGAAATACTAATAGAGAGAACTGTGAAACCGATCTCTTGTGCGCCAAGCAATGCGGCTTGCATCGGGCGCAACCCTTGTTCGAGGTGTCGCGTGACGTTTTCAATCACCACAATCGCGTCGTCCACTACAAAGCCCGTCGAAATTGTCAACGCCATCAAAGACAGATTGTCGAGACTGTAGCCGAACAGATACATCACGCCGAACGTGCCGATCAAAGAGACGGGGACCACCACTGCGGGAATGATCGTCGTGCGCGGGTTTCGGAGGAAGATGAAAACGACCAGGATCACCAGCCCAATCGAGATAACGAGGGTGCGTTCCACATTCGAAACGGACGCCCGGATGGTCGTCGTCTGATCCATCATTACCGTGAGATCGATGGCCGACGGAATAGAAGCCTTGAGCTGCGGCAGAGCTTCGCGGATGTTGTCCACTGTGTTGATGATGTTAGCGCCGGGCTCCCGAAAAATTATTACGAGCGCGCAGGGCTTTCCGTTCGCGACTCCTGCCGACCGTAAGTTCTCGACAGAATCCTGCACGTTTGCGATGTCCGAGAGCCTGACGGCAGCACCGTTGCTGGAGCTGACGATAAGCGGTCGGTACTCCGCGGCCTTGAACAGCTGATCGTTTGTGGCCAGGTCTGAAGTGGTCGTTTCGTTTGCTATCTGTCCCTTCGGACGGTTCGCATTTTGCTGACCGAGCATGTTGCGAACATCATCGAGGCCAAGCCCGTAGGCATTCAATTGGGTGGGGTTCACGTCAATGCGCACCGCCGGCAACGAAGCGCCGCCGACGACTACTTGGCCCACACCCTGAACCTGCGAAAGCTTTTGTTGCAGAACGGTTGACGCCGCATCGTAGAGCTGGCCGTGATCATAAGTTTCCGAAGTCAGCGCCACGATCATGATTGGCGAATCCGCCGGGTTCACTTTTCGATACGTCGGGTTGTTCGGCAGATTAGCGGGCAGGTAACCGGCAGCGGCGTTGATGGCGGCTTCAACGTCTCTGGCGGCGGCGTCTATGTCACGGTTCAGATCGAACTGCAAAGTGATGCTGGTTGAACCTAAATAACTCGCCGATGTCATTTCCGTCACACCGGCAATGTGACCGAGTTGCCGTTCCAACGGTGTTGCGACTGAAGAGGCCATGATCTCCGGGCTGGCCCCCGGCAAATTCGCCTGCACCGAAATGGTTGGAAAGTCTACTTGCGGCAGCGGTGACACCGGCAGCAGTCTGAATGCGACGGCTCCTGCAAGAGCAATAGCCACCGTCAACAGGACGGTGGCTGTAGGCCGGTGAATGAATGGAGAGGAAAGACTCATGCCGACTCCGCCGGGACTGATGGGGACTCTACCTGCCTGCCGCGAAAGTCAGACACCCTTTTGGCAAGGCCATCGAAGAAGAGATAGATGACGGGGGTTGTGTACAAAGTGAGCAACTGACTCACCATTAGGCCGCCGACAAGCGCGATGCCGAGCGGGCGTCGCAATTCGGAACCGGTTCCAGAGCCGAACGCTAGCGGCAAAGCGCCCAACAGAGCCGCCATGGTGGTCATCATGATGGGACGAAAGCGTAGCAGGCAGGCCTCGTAAATCGCGTCCGACGGACTCTTCCCATGATTGCGCTCGGCGTCGAGTGCGAAATCTATCATCATGATCGCGTTCTTCTTGACGATGCCGATCAGCAGGATGATGCCGATGATCGCCACAACGGTCAGTTCCGCCCGGAAGAGCAGGAGAGCCAGAATAGCCCACACTCCAGCCGAGGGCAGGGTGGAGAGAATCGTGAGCGGGTGAATATAGCTCTCATAAAGAACGCCGAGGACGAGGTAAACCGTGATAATCGCCGCCAGAATAAGAAGCGGCTCATTTGTCAGGGAAGCTTTGAACGATGCGGCTGTGCCCTGAAACTCAGCCTGAATGCTCGGCGGCATACCCAGTTCCTTCTGAGCTTGCTCAATCGCCGCGGTGGCCTCACCCAGCGACGCGTTCGTCGCGAGATTGAACGAGATTGTGACGACGGGAAATTGTCCCTGATGATTTATAGAGAGCGGCGCGCTCCCCGACTCAAAATGCGTGAACGTGCTGAGTGGTACTGAGCCGCCACTCGCTGAGCGAACGTAGAGGTCCTGGAGTTTTGCCGGGTTCTTCTGAAAGTCCGGCAGCGTTTCCATGATGACGTGGTATTGATTCGATTGGGTAAAGAGTGTCGAGACCTGTCTTTGGCCGAATGCGTCATAGAGTGTCTGGTCGATCACCTGCGGTGTGATCCCAAGCCGTGAAGCCGTCACGCGATCTATGACCAGCGTGGTTTGCGAGCCGTGCATCTGCTGGTCGGTCGCCACGTCCTGCAGCTGCGGCAGAGTTTTCAGCTTCTCCACGAAGCGCGCGGTCCAGGTGTTCAACTCGTCCGCATTGGGGTCTTCCAGACTGTACTGATACTGTGTGCGGCTCACCCGATCTTCAACCGTCAGGTCCTGCACTGGTTGCATGTAAAGAGTGATTCCTTCCACTTTGTTTAATTCGGGCTGCAAGCGGCGCATCAGATCCGTCGCGTTTATCTTGCGCTCAGCAAGCGGTTTCAGATTGATCAGAATACGACCGCTATTGAGCGTCGTGTTTGCACCATCCACACCGATGAAGGATGAGAGAGATTCGACCGCCGGATCTTTAAGGATGACTTCTGCGAGAACTTGCTGTTTCTCAGCCATCGCTGGAAAGGCAATGGTCTGCGATGCTTCGGAGATGCCCTGAATGACGCCTGTGTCCTGTACGGGAAAGAACCCTTTGGGAACAATGAAGTAAAGCCAGACTGTGATGATAAGTGTCGCCGCCGCCACTAGAAGGGTCACGCCGCGAAACTTGAGAACCCACCGCAGAGTTTCGCCATAGAAGTCTATGACCCTTTGAAATACGCTTTCCGACGCACGGTAAAACCGTCCTTGCTTAGCTTTGGATTTCTCGCGCAGCAATCTTGAGCACATCATGGGAGTAAGCGTCAGCGAGACGACAGCCGAGATCAGAATCGTTACGCTGAGGGTGATGGCAAACTCACGAAAAAGGCGCCCGACGATGTCGCCCATAAAGAGCAACGGGATCAGCACGGCAATCAGCGAAATGGTCAGCGACACAATTGTGAAGCCGATTTGCGCGGCACCCTTCAACGCCGCCTGCATTGGTTTTTCACCTTCTTCAATGTAGCGGACGATGTTCTCAATCATCACCACCGCATCGTCCACCACGAAGCCCGTCGAGATCGTCAAAGCCATGAGAGTCAGATTGTTCAGGCTGTACCCGAACAGATACATCATGGCCAATGTCCCGACGAGAGACAGCGGTACAGCAACGCTCGGAATAATGGTCGCCGAAAGATTTCTCAGGAAGAGAAAGATCACCATCACGACGAGCGCCACGGTTAGCATGAGCGAGAACTGAACATCTTTGACTGAGGCGCGAATCGTGATGGTGCGATCAGTCAAGACCGAGAGTTGAATGGTAGGCGGCAAGGTGGTCTGCAGTTGCGGCAGGAGCGTCTGAATGCTGTCAACCACCTGTATGATATTCGCGCCGGGTTGCCGCTGAATATTGACGATGACGGCTGGCACGTTGTTCATCCATGCCGCCTGCTTTACGTTTTCCGCGCCGTCAACCACGCTCGCCACGTCTGACAACATCACTGGCGCACCGTTGTTATAGGCAACCACGATCGGCCGGTAATCTTTACTCGTCAGGAGTTGATCGTTGGCGTTGATTTGATAGAACTGATGCGGCCCGTCAAAGTTACCCTTGGCCTGATTAACACTTGTCGCTTGCAGCGCGGTTCGAACATCTTCCAGGTTGATACCGTAGGAAGCGAGCGCCGTGGGATTTACCTGAATACGAACAGCCGGTTTCTGCCCGCCACTGATGCTCACCAGACCCACACCCGGCAATTGTGAAATCTTTTGAGCTAGCCGTGTATCCGCCAAGTCTTCCACCTGCGTCAGCGGAATGGTGTTGGACGTGAGCGCCAATGTCATGACCGGCGCATCTGCCGGATTGGTCTTGCTATAAATTGGCGGAGTTGGCAGATCGCTCGGCAGAACGCTCTGGGCCGCATTGATCGCCGCTTGTACCTCTTGCTCGGCGACATCGATATTGAGGTCGAGCGAGAACTGTAAAGTGATGACCGAGCTGCCGCCTGAACTCGTCGAGGTCATCTGATTGAGACCGGGTACCTGTCCGAACTGCCTTTCGAGCGGCGCGGTGATGGCAGTGGCCATCACGTCAGGACTGGCTCCCGGATAAAACGTCAGCACTTGAATTGTCGGGTAGTCAACCTCCGGCAGCGCCGAGACTGGGAGTTGTTTATAGGCAACGATACCTGCGAGCAGAATTGCGGCCATCAATAATGAAGTTGCGACAGGCCGAAGAATGAAGGGGCGAGAAGGACTCATGGGCCCGTTCTCCCATTCGCAGTGGCCGGGCTCGGCCGCGAGATTACCCTGACTCCGTTTTGCAGCTTGTCGAATCCGTCAACGGCGATTGTGTCGCCGGGGTTCACACCTTCGATAGCCGCCACATCACCATCGGTTGTGCCTACAGAGATAGTCTGCATTGCGACCGTTTGATCAGGTTTGACGAGGTATACAAATGCTCCCTGGGTGTTGCGTTGAATGGCTGCGGTGGGAATCAGAGTGACTCCACGTTGCATGCTGACCAGCAGGCGCGCATTGACAAACTGGTTGGGGAACAGCGCGTTGTCGTTATTGGGGAAAGTTGCTTTCAGCTTGACGGTGCCGGTGGTGGTGTCGATCACATTGTCAAACGTAAGCAGAGTTCCCGTGGCAATCTTTTTTGACTGGGCACGATCAAACGCATCTACCGGGAGCCGACTACCCCGGCGCAACTGCTGTTGGATTTGCGGCAGATAGTCTTCCGCAACGCTGAAGATCAGGCTGACGGGTTGGAGTTGAGTGATGACCAACATGCCATTCGTATCGCTGGCATGGACAACGTTGCCGGGATCTACCAGACGCAGGCCGACTCGTCCTGAAATGGGCGACGTAATATCGCAGTAAGCAAGCTGCACCTTTGCGTTGTCGATCACTCCCTGATCGTTTTTGACTATGCCTTCGTACTGATGAACCGTCGCCAGTTGCGTGTCGAGTTGCTGTTTGGGGATGGCATTCTTGCTGTAAGCCGTCTGGTAGCGGCTCAGATCGATTTTCGCATTCTCAAGCAGAGCTTTATCGCGCTCATACTGACCTTCCGCCTGCGTCAATAGCGCTTGAAACGGACGCGGATCGATCTTAGCCAGCACGTCGCCCTCGTGGATACTCTGTCCTTCGCGATAGTTGACGCTCATAAGTTGTCCATCCACTCGGCTCTTCACCGTCACCGTATTGAGCGGCGTGACGGAACCCAAGGCGTTGAGATAAACACCGATGTCTCCTTTCTGGGCGGTGGCTGTGGTGATAGATAGAGCGCTCGGGGACGAAGCGGGTTTCGCCGTTGTTGCTTGACCCCTTCCTTGACGCTGAAAAAAGAAGAACGCGCCACCTGCTAGTAGGATGGCAACAAAGAACCATACCCACCGACGGCGTCCTCTACGGAAGCGTCGATTCGCAACTTGGGGCGGTCGCGACTTGTCGGGCTCAGCCTCAGTCTTTATGTCAGGATCGCCTTCAGTCTTTTCGACGGTTGTCTGCTCCATAATTGAAACTCCCGCTGCAGCAGAAAGCTTTTAGACCAGACCGACGCTACGTTTCTTTCCACTGTTTGCTCGATTTATCACTATCCTGCGTCACTTTACGAGATCACAGAACACTACCCGATTGAGCCTCATAAAAGGGGCAAGCATTTAGCAAAACTCTTTAGTTTCGAGCAACTAGCGGCAAGACGCTGGAAATTGCCGCTTCTAGACTTGAACGTGAGTATGACTATCCAACTCCGGAACACTCCCCTGAGTTTTTTGATCCGCCGCAGCATGCGCTATCTGTTGGTCTCGCAGGGTTTTCGTCTTATCCAGGCCGTAGTCGTTCTGGCAGCGTTGAGTTTTGTACTGACGGGCAGTCGGATCGCCGCCATCGATAAGTATGGCAACCGAGCGGACATCGTCGCTTCCATCTTCGTCACTATCGCGACAATAGAGCTACTGTCGGCACTTAACCGGCACGTGATGACCGCTATTGATCGACGCTTCTTTCGTGAGGCATATAACGCTCAACTAATCTTGACCGAACTGAGCGAGGCGATTCCTACTCTTACGAAAACCAAACAACTGGTTGAATTAGTATCGGACCAGATAAGCGACGCGCTGCATCCGGAGAATGTAACCATTTTCCTGGACGACGAGGTTGCCGGTGCTTACGTCGCCGCAGTTTCATCCGATGCGTCAAAGGCAGGAGCCGCATGGGCGTCTGGCCCTCGCAGCCTTGTGTTGCGTTATGACGAAGGGCCCATCAAGCGGTTAAGAAAATCGAAGCTTTCGCATTCGGTAGGGTCTACCGAAGCTGATCTCATGTCACAGAGCCCAGCGTCGACGGGTGATACTCTCCCGTCCGATCACGAGAGCAAAACGTTGCGGGAGGTACGCTCCAAACTCTTGATTCCGATCGCCTCCAATGGACGTTTACATGGACTCATTTCACTAGGCCGGCGACTCTCCGATCTGCCTTATTCAAAGGAAGACCAGGGCTTGTTGTTTGTCGTTGCCAACCAGATCGCTGCCTTCATTGAAAACATGAAATTAATCAGCCGCCTGGCCGAGGAAGAGCGCATTGCGCGCGAGTTCGAGATGGCCGGCGAAGTGCAGCGACAATTGTTTCCCGCCAATGGGCTTGAAGATGACGCCCTGGAGATCTACGGCACCTGTCTCCCAGCCCTCGGAGTCGGAGGTGACTACTACGATTATTTTGAGATGGACGATGGACGCACCGGAATCGCAATCGCAGATGTCGCCGGCAAGGGAGTCGCCGCCGCGCTGCTGATGTCCGCGGTTCAGGCTTCGCTGCGCTGCCAACTTCTTTCAGGGGACAGGCCTTTGGCCGATGTCGTCTCTTCGATGAATCGACTGCTTCGACGATCAACGGGCGATCGGGGTTACGCGACATTCTTTCTTGCAGAGTTTGACAAAGCGACGCGCGGCTTATCCTATGTCAACGCCGGGCACAATCCGCCCATGCTCGTGCGCGGTAGAACTGCCTGGCAGGGAGAAGCTGGAGAGCTTTTCGAGGTCCCAGGAACTCCCCAATATTTGTCAAATACAGCTGTTGAAACGAGTGTCGGACTGGCCGTGTATGTAGAAGAGGAACCAGTAGTCAGACTGCTAACCAGGGGAGGACCGATCATCGGTACCTTCCTCAACGAACCTTACGAGCAGGAAACTATTCAGCTGAAGACTGGCGATATTCTTCTCGTTTACACTGACGGCGTGACGGAAGCCCTGAACGGGTCGGATGTGGAATTC
>DASWDX010000595.1:0-6588 GCA_036395055.1 Pyrinomonadaceae bacterium
AAAAGATGTTAGGAAAATTGCGGCGGGGACAAAAGTTGTTGCCAGACTTCTTGTGCCGCCGGGTCATCAGGCGAGTCAATTTTGAGCGGCGTTCTGAATCTATGAGCACTTATTGCTGTTTGAGCTGTTTGCGATCAATCTTGCCGCGATCGTTTTTTGGCAGTGAAGTAAGGAATTCAATCCAGCGAGGATATTTGTAAGGTGCAAGTCGCGATTTAACAAACTCTTTTAGCTCATCGGTCAAGTCATTGCCGGACGACGTCTGGTCCGTCGCAGTCCGATCGCTACCGCTCCCGCTTCTGACTTCCTCTCGCAGGACGACGAAGGCTTTAGGTTTGACGAGACCATCTCCGGAATCGTAGCCAATGACGGCGCATTCAAGCACAGCCTCATGTTGCAGCAGACAATTTTCAATTTCAGCCGGCGCGACAAAAATGCCCGAAACTTTCAACATGTCGTCCGTGCGGGCGTGGTACCAATAATAGCCTTCGTCGTCGACGTGAAATTGATCCCCGGTAGTACACCAGTCGCCGGCAAAGGTCTCTTTCGATTTTTCGTGTGCGTTCCAGTAGCAGAGCGCCGCCGAATCTCCTTTGATCTTCAACATGCCCATGTCGCCGGTAGGAACTTCCCTACCTTCAGCATCAACGATCTTCGCCTCGTAGCCCTCGACAATCTTGCCCAGACTTCCCGGTTTTACGTCACCGGGCCGGTTTGTAATGTAGATGTGAAACATCTCCGCGGAGCCAATGCCATCG
The DNA here is from genome assembly GCA_036395055.1 of Pyrinomonadaceae bacterium. Lineage (GTDB taxonomy): Bacteria > Acidobacteriota > Blastocatellia > Pyrinomonadales > Pyrinomonadaceae > PSRF01. The sequence goes on from DASWDX010000595.1 coordinate 759, forward strand.
CAAATCTCCACCCCCAAACTTGTCTTCCAGCGCTCATAGAGCTCAATGGGCAAGGCTTCGCCGGCGGAATAACAGAACCTCAGGCTCGACAAATCGCGACTACTCGCATCCGTCGCATTCAGCATCGAGTTAATCATGGTCGGCACTGTCGTAAGGATCGTGGGACGGTAACGCTCGATAACTTCGAAGAGTTTGTCCGCAGTTGAGCGTTCGGAAAACAGGGCAGTTGCGCCGCCAACCGCGAAAGGGAACAAAAGGTTCGTGCCCGTTGCATAACCAAAGAAGAGCTTAGGCACTGAAACTGTTAAGTCGGTCTCATTCACCCCCATCGTGCGTTTTGCGAAGACTTCGGTATTGAAAGGCAGGTCGTGTTGCAAATGCACGGCGCCCTTTGGATGACCCGTCGAGCCGGAAGTGAACAACCAAATCGCAATGTCGTCACGATGCGTATCGGCGGGCTTGCACTCGTCGTCGGCTGAAAGAACCGCACCATTGAATGAGGCCCAAACGAGCCGGTCGTTAGTGAAATCGATGTCGTGATCGTGTTCGCGGTCACCAACCACCAAAACCGCGCGCAGGTAACGAGCCTCCGCCGCAGCCTCGTTAAATGTCTTCAGCAGAGACTCATGAACGACGGCAACGGTAGCGCGTGTATAGTCGAGATAGTATTTGTAATCTTCCGCCGGCAACAGCGGATTAACCATCGTGATAACCGCGCCGATGCGTGCTGACCCAAACCACGTCCAGACAAACTCCGGGCAGTCGGGCAGCACGAGCAAAACCCGATCTTCGATCTCGACGCCTAACTCTCGCAGGGCGTTGCCGGTGCGATTCGACAGACGTATGGTTTCGCGATAGGTGAAGGTCTGATCCTCGAAGTAGAGACAGACCTTGTTTTCGCGGCCTTCCTCCAGGTTGTGGTAGAGGAAGTAATCGGCCATGTTAAAGCGTTCAGGAAAGTCGAGAGTCATCGAGAAAAGATGTGCTTTTGAGAGAGCGACTCCGAGGCATCAGCGTTGCGCAATTAAACAGTGCTGGAGAAACTTCGCGAGTCGTGCCTCGTCTGCTTTTTCCAGTGAAGTGAATCGCAGCGCAAACCCAATCTCCTCCGCCGCTTCAACCACCTCAGCCCAGATATACATTGGGGCATCATCGGGAAACATGAGTTCCAGCCGGACGAGTTCCTTTGGTTCGAAGATACCGCCACTGAGTACAAAACAACCATTCTTGCTTAGGCTGGTTACGTCCGCTTCCTGCTGACCGTGGTCGCCTTCCCAACGTGCTCGCAGGTTAACTTTGACTCGGGGCGCTCGTCTCCGTTCGTGTGCCATTGTAGGTAAACCGCTTGTGACCAGATCACGTCCAGCCAAGCTGAAACCGTTTAGCTTGAAGAATCATTCCCGGCGAAGGGGCAACCACCCTCGCCATGTTTCGTATCCAGATATGTACGCGCCTCCCACAGTTCCGGGAAAAATTTCTTTTCGAGAGTCGTGCGCAGGTAGCCGACACCTTCCGAGCCCCCAGTGCCGCGCTTTGTGCCGACCATGCGTTCCACCATCTTGATGTGATGGGAACGCCACAATGAAAAGTATTCATCGTGCTCCAACAACGCTTCGGCGAGTTGAAACTCTTCGTACCAGTCCTCGAAGTGAGTAAGTATCTCCAGCACAGCACGGGTTCGTTTCTCGTATTGTTCTTTTCGTTCCGGATCGGCAGGCTGTTTACCCGTTGGCCCATTGGCAGGGGCATTCAGTCCACGCCTTCGCAGTGCTGCATAAAACGCGTCTGCCAGGGAGGGCGCTGCGAAACGCTTTTGCAAACGAGCGCTCGCGATTTCATCGTCGCGAAACTCCTGCAATAAGCTCTCGTGTTTTTGTCCCGACACAAACTCAATCTCGCGAAACTGCATTGACTGAAACCCGCTGGCCGGATTGAGTTGGTCTCGAAAGCCGAGAAAATTGATAGGCGTCATCGTTTCCAGAATGTGAATCTGAGTTACCAATAGTTTTTCAATTTCTACCACGCGCCGCATAGTGCGCGCAGCCGCAGCAAGCCGATCTTCGTTCATCAGACTAATCGCCGCATCGATTTCGTGAAGAATCTGTTTAAACCAAAGCTCATACGCCTGGTGGATAGTGATGAAAAGCAACTCGTCGTGATGTTGCGGATCAGACAGGCAATCCTGCAGGCCAATCAAGTCGGCCACGCGCAGGTATTTGTTGTAGGAGAGCGGTGTGTTGCTGCCGTAATCGTCAGTCATAAGGATGAAGGCTGAAGGATGAGGGATGAACAGGGAAGACGAATTGTTTTCATCCTTCCGCCTTCCTCCTTCATCCTTTCAAAATGCTGCTCCCGCAGTTTCATGGAATACATAAGCGCGCGTGTCCCGAATGTCTTTCATTTCGCGAACCACGAGTTCGATCTCCTCATCGCTGGTATAGAAATGTGGCGAAATGCGTACTCCGGCGCCGGGACGAAAATCGACAAGGAACTCGCGACGAATCAGTTCTTTGGTGATCGCTCCCGCGTCTTCATGTCCGACTGTGATTGTGCCGCCCCGGTCGGCTGCATCCTTTGGACTCGTCACTTTAAAGCCTGCTTCCTCGGCCAGCTCGATCAGCCGGGTCGTTTGCCGCACACTCTTTTCGCGGATTTTGTTAACACCGATCTCATTGATTATTCGATAACCCGATTGTGCTGCATAGAGCGCCGGTATCGCAGGCGAGCCATGAAGAAACCGCGTGATGCCTGGCGCATAACGAAGTTCCGTATCAAAGGCGAAAGGCGCCTCATGCGCCATCCAGCCGGTCGTCTTTGGTTGGAGTTGGTTTTGCAGGTCAGGACGTACGTAGAGATACCCGGCACCCGGGCCACCACAGAGCCATTTGACCGAACCGCCGGTTGCGAAATCCACGTTGAGCTCTTTAACACTAAACGGCACAGTGCCCGCGGATTGATAAGTATCAAGTACGACCATTGCGCCCACCTCATGAGCACGCTCCGTGATGGCTTTAGCATTTTGCAGAAAACCACTCTTGAAGAGCACGTGCGAGAAGGGCACGAGCAAAGTCTCTTCGTCAATGGCGGCGAGAAAACGTTCAAGCGGAATAGTTATGCCGTCGTCCGACTTGACTGTCTCAACTCTTAAGTGGCCATCGCGAGCGTGAGCCTCATAGACGTACATCACCGAGGGGAAGTTTAGTTCGGAATAGACGATCTTGTTTCTTTTAGGAGTGGGTTCAAAACAGGAAAGGATAAGCGACTGGCAGATGGACACGTTCTGATGCATGACGACAGTGCCGGGTTCAGCGCCAATTATTCGCGCCACCTCGTTGCCGGTGGTTACAGGCATGTCCCACCAGCCTTCCGCCCAGGCACGCACGCCGCGCGTTGCCCACGTCTCAGCATAGTCGGTTAGCTGCGTAAAAGTCTCCCGCGGCATGGCCCCCAGACTATGGGAGATCAAGTAGACAGTGTTTCCCAGAACAGGAAACTCGAGTCGCCATTTAAGAAGCTCGTCAGTCAAAGGCTTTCTCCGCTAAATTTAGATAGGCTTAATTTATCATAACCTCTAACTATCTACCTTGTTGCGGCTCTGCCGCTTGATGTGCGGAGGAGTTAAATTCAGTCAAAACCGCACGTTCGAAGAGCCTGAAGCAAATCAGATGGGCTACGGAAGGTCACAGAGTCACAGACCTTCCAGACATCAGGCGGGCGAAGTGTAAAGTGCGTTGACCGGCATTACCGGTCGTCGCGTGGTAAAGTTAGGTCATTGGCATGTGGAAATTTAAGAATCCGATCAAGCATACAATTCCTGAGACGCGCTGGCCCACCACTGCGGAAGCCGCAAAGTCTCTGCTTTTCCAACCGATTAGGATCGGATCCATAGAAGCTGCCAGCCGCACCTGGGTGCCGGCAATGGTGCCCTGGCGCGCCACCGAAGATGGCCTTGTCACAAAGGAAAACCTTGATTGGTATCGTCGATTCGCGGAAGGACGACCGGGGGTTTTGGTCGTCGAGGCGACTGGGGTTCGCGATATTCCCAGCGGGCCGCTGCTGCGACTTGGTCACGATAGGTTCATCCCCGGACTTCGCCAGCTGGTTGAGACTGTCAGAGACGCGAGTCAGGGTGAGACGAAACTCTTTATTCAAATTATCGACTTCCTTTCCGTAAAGCGGCGTCCGGAAAAAGAGAAGTACTTCGATCGCTTTCTGCAAATCACTGACCGACATCGGCAGGCGCTCGCCGAAGTTACGGCCGACTCCGGATGGCTCGCTGCGATCGAAGGAGAAGTGCGGGAATTTCTGAAAGCCGCTCCGGATGATGTTGTTGAAAAAGTACTTGACGAGCGCGAGTTGGAATCACTGCGCTTCGGCTATCGCGAACACGTGACTGATATGCATCTGCCGCAGGTGCGCGAATTACCACGAGTGTTGCCGGACATTTTTGCGCAAGCTGCTCATCGCGCGCGCGAAGCTGGTTTTGACGGCGTGGAATTACATTACGCTCATGCCTATACCATGGCGGGTTTTTTGAGTGCTCTCAATAATCGCAACGACGGCTACGGCGGCCCGCGCGAGAATCGTATACGTTTACCACTTGAAGTTTTTCAAGCGGTGCGGAAAAAGGTGGGACCTGACTACGTCGTGGGCGTCCGCTTTTTGGGCGATGAAGTGATCGCCGGCGGTAACCGGGTAGAGGATGCGAGCTATTTCGGAGTTGAGTTTGCTCGTGCTGGCTTTAATTTCCTTTCGCTTTCGAAAGGCGGGAAGTTTGAGGATGCACAGCAGCCGAAAGTCGGACAGGCAGTTTATCCCTACACTGGCCAGAGCGGCTACGAATGTATGCCGACAGTCCTTTCCGATGAGACAGGACCCTTCGGGCGCAGCGTTCCGTTGGTTGCGGCCATCAAACACGCGGTGAATGAGGCCGGCTTCAGTACGCCCGTCGTAGCAACGGGAGGCATTACCACTTTTGAACAAGCCGAGGCGATTCTGCAAAAGGGCCAGGCCGATATTGCCGGTTTCGCTCGCCAGGCGCTTGCCGATCCCGACTGGTTCATTAAAGTAAGACTAGGACGCGGCGATGAAGTCAGACGCTGCACTTACACGAACTATTGCGAAGCGCTCGATCAAGCGCACCGGCCAGTTACCTGCAAACTCTGGGATCGCTTTGCGCTGGATGAACCTGCAATCGCGACCGTCGATGAAGGGCGGAGGCGGTTACTGGCGCCCGAGTGGCAACTGTAGGAGCAGTCGGCAGGGGCAGGAGGCAGGGGCAGTCGGCAGGAGCAGACGGCAGGAGCAGGAGCAGAAGCAGGGGCTGGAGGCAGGAGCAGTCGGCAGATGGCAGGCAAGAATATAGTTAGTGGCATGCCCCTGCCGACTGCCCCTGCCGACTGCCCCTGCCGACTGCCCCTACTGTCTGTTCCTGCCTCCTGCTCCTGCCGTCTGCTTCTTATAGGCTGCGATGAAACCCGGATCTCTCTTTTCCAGGTCGTCATAACTTACCCGCCCGCTGCGCATCATCAGCGCGTAAGCTAACTCAAACGGACTCAGGTTAAGATATTGTCGCGCGTTCTCAAACCAGCGCATGCTTTCATACGCTGCGGCCTGATACTCCTCGATTACCGGTTTGCGAGTTGACTCGAATTCTGAGAGTGCAGCAGTGACAGTGTGCGTTCGTCCAAAGCATTCGAAAAGCGCTATGGCATCTTCAAGCGCGAGCTTGGTACCCGATCCAATTGAAAAGTGTGCAGTGTGCAGCGCATCGCCGATCATCACGACATTTTCAAAAAACCAGTTTTGGTTTTTCACCAACAGGAAATTG
>DASWDX010000596.1:0-6609 GCA_036395055.1 Pyrinomonadaceae bacterium
ATGGTCACGCCCGCTTCAAGCGCCTGTTTGAAAACAAGCTTCTTCCGTTCGGTGTTTGCACCTGCGACCGACAACGTGGGACACAAAGCGGTGCCGTGTTCTCTCATCAACCGAAACAATTCCGGCGTGCCGCCGTCGCCATGCTCGATCGTTTCGACGCCGGCGAGAATTGCCCGTCGCGCGCCTTCAGTACTCGTTGCATGCGCCGAGACGGGGATACCTGCGCTTTTCGCGATCTCAACCGCCAGTTTCAACTCGTCTAACGTAAACGTCGCATGCGCGGTTCCACCTGCACCCCAGCGATAATCGGCATACACCTTGATCCAATCAGCGCCTTTGCCGATTTGTTCACGCACCACCCGCGTCAGGCCATCTACGCCATCGGCTTCCTCTGCACCTTGAGGAACATTCCACTCCGACGCGTAACCCTTTGGCCCATAGCTACCGGTCGCCACAATCGCACGGGTAGCCACGATCATTCGCGGTCCGGGAATGATTTCCTGCTGCACTGACTGCTTTAGTCCCACATCGGCATAACCTGCCCCTTCCGTGCCGAGGTCGCGAATAGTTGTGAAACCGGCCAGAAGGGTATTGCGCAAATGATTGGTAGCGCGCGCCACACGCAGGCTCAAGGCTTCGCGCGCCACCTGATCGTTCCAAACGGTTTCGCTGTAGGGATGGAGTAAGACGTGCGAATGCGCATCGATGAGGCCGGGCATCAAAGTCATTCCTGGTAAGTCTATAACCTTCGCATCCGCCAGGGCCTTAATATCGTCCGCGCGACCTACGGCCTGAATTTTCTCGCCACGGACCAGCACCAACCAATCTTCATGCAACTGCGCCGACTCGCCATCAAAGACGTGAGCCGGCTTAAGCAAATAGACGGTTTCTTGCTTTGCAGGAGGCAATTGGATTTGAGCGAATGGCGTCGTCTGTGCGAAGGGGCAAATAACAACAACCACGAGAAGTAAGAGTGCAAGTCTCATTTCCGATTAACCTTTCGGGAACGTAATTCAGGTCCTGTTGGTTTTCGCCCTTTTATTAGCACTGTGGCTTCAGCCCGGTGGAACAAGCGTCCTTCGCGAAACCGGAAACCGTTTAGAACGGTTTCCCACGATTGTTCACCTGGCGACTGGTCACCGAGCTAAAGCCACGGTGCTAATGAGAGGCAACTGTGAATCCCTTCTTCTTCAGCCACTCACGAACAACTTCAGCCTGACCACGCTTGTTTGCATCGACTTCGTAGTTTAACTGCCGCATCTCCTCGGTCGAGATCGCGTGCGCGAGTTTGGCCAGCACCTCACTGAGCGTCGGCACTCGTGCGAGTGATTCTTTCCGCACCAGATAGACGGCTTCGTACGGCGGGAAGTAATGCCGATCGTCTTCGAGCTGAAAGAGGTCGAGTCCAGCGATTCTTCCTTCCGTCGAGTTTCCGGCAATCAGATCGACCTGGCCGGAAGCAAGCGCAATGTAAGTCAGTGAAAGGTCCATCTCGCGCGGCTGCTCCGCAAATTTCAACCCGTAAGCTCTGGCAAAACCTGGATAGCCGTCGGCGCGCGACATAAAGTCCTGTCCAAAGCCGGCGCGCCAGTTGCGCGCATAAGCTGTCGCATCAGAAATCGTTTTTAGCTTCAGTCGCCTGGCATCAGCGCCTCGGACCAGGATCGCAAAGGTGTTATCAAAACCCAGCGGCTCGCTTACCACGACACTGAATTTTTCCGCGTACTCTTTTTGGACTTTTTCGTAAACCGCGCGCGGATCAGTTATTGGCGCATGCTTTAGTATCGCCGTGTACGAGGTACCCGTATATTCAGGGTACAGATCGATCCGACCGGCCAGCAGCGCATCGTGCGGCAAATTTCCACCCAGCTCGAAGTTGCGCTCAACTGCAACTCCGCGAGCCTCGAGCATTTGCGCCACGATCTCGCCGAGAATGGCAGACTCGGTAAAATCTTTTGAGCCAACTACCACACGAGCGCGCGGCGCTGAAGAACCAGGCGAACGTGAACTGCGCCACTTGGAATAAATGCCAACGATGGCGGCAATAGCAATCACAACCGCGACGACAAGCGTGACTTTTCTCGACCTTGAAGTTACACGCCGCCGGCGACCTATCGAGAAGCGGCGCTCAAGCAGTCCCAGTCCGAAGTCCGCGGTCAAAGCCATTAGAGCTGCGGGCACAGCGCCCGCGAGCAGCAGGTTATTGTCATACTGGCGCAAGCCGCGAAAAATATAAACTCCAAGACCGTTCGCTCCAACAGCCGCAGCAATCGTTGCGACGCCGATAGCAATCACCATCGCAACCCTCACGCCCGTCACTATCACACTCATAGCCAGCGGCAGCTCCACTTGCCAGAGGACCTGCCCGTCCGTCATTCCCATCGCCACGGCAGCTTCGCGCACGTTCGGGTCAACTCCCAGAATGCCGGTCACAGTGTTGCGAATAATCGGCAGCAACGAGTAAAGCACCAGCGCCACGATAGCGGTGCGCGCGCCGATGCCGCCGATGAACGGAAGCGGAATAAGAAAACCAAACAGCGCCAGGCTTGGGATGGTCTGCATCACATTTGCAACTCCCAACACCGGACCGCGTAGACTCTTCTTGCGCGTGAGCAAAATACCGGTCGGTATTCCGATCAGCACGGCGACGCCGGTGGAAATCAAAACCAGCTCCAGATGCTCGCGCAAGTGAGTCAATAACTCGGGCCAGTTCTGCTGAAGGAAGTGCAGGAAGTTCATGCGCTTCCCTCCGCGGGAACCTGATGAACCGGAGCGACGCCGAGCGTCTCTATGTATGCAAGGGCTCTTTCATTTTTCGACTTGAGAAACTCTTCGGGTGTCTCCAGCAGCAGCAGTTGTCCTTCATGCATGAGTCCGATGCGAGTACCGAGCAGCAAGGCCTCGCGCACGTCGTGAGTAACGAAGACAGCGGTCTTTTTGAGTCGACTGCTGAGTTCAGCAAACTGTCGTTGCAGGCTCGCGCGCGTCAGCGGATCAAGTGCTCCGAATGGTTCATCCAACAAAAGCAAAGGCGGCTCGGCAGCGAGCGCACGTGCCACACCGACGCGCTGTCGTTGTCCACCAGACAATTCTCCGGGATAGCGATCGGCAAACTCATCTGACTCGAGGCCGACGAGCGCCAGCAGTTCGTTCACTCGCATTTTTATCCGCGCGTTATCCCAACGCTCGAGCGAAGGAACCAGCCCCACGTTTCCCGCTACAGTGAAGTGTGGAAAGAGGCCGCCTTCCTGAATCACATAACCGGTGCGGCGTCGCAGACGAATCGGATCCCACGCGGTCGTAGACTTATTTTCCACCATGACCTGACCAGAGGTCGGCAACAGAAGACGGTTAATGAGTTTGAGAGTAGTGGTCTTGCCGCAGCCGGACTCGCCCAGCAGCACCAACGTCTCGCCCTGCTGAACTGTGAAGTTGAGATGGGAAATTACTGGAGCGGGAGCGGCAACATGGGAGAAGCTTACATCGCTAAACTCAACCAGCGGATTGTTGATGGACTGACTCATTTTAAGAGACGTTTATCCAATCAATGAGCGGGGGCGAGTCCGCCTTCCTGACCTTAGAGATTTTCATTGTTGAGTGGAGACTGCCAAGTTTGAATGCTTTTCAGGATAAAACTATAGGTCGCTAGTTCGAGCAGCTCCAGGTCAGGAAGGCGGGCTTGCCCCCGCTGATTTAAGCCTTATTAGATTGCCAACAAAAGATTACTGCTGAACTGTTTCTTTTCGTCTAACCACGTACACGCGCGCGTAAAGCCAGTTTCAGTCGCTAACTTCGCAATGTCGGACAGGGCATACTTGTAAGAGTTTTCGGTATGGATCTGTTCGCCCGCATCGAATTGAACTTCCATTCCAAGCTCGCTAATCGATACGGTTTGCTCCTTCATGCTCTCGATGCAGATTTCAACTCGGCCCAGGGCTTCGTTATAGAAGGCGCGATGTCGGAACGCGCGCAGATCGAAGTTGCCGCCGAGTTCGCGATTGATACGTGCCAGAACATTCAGATTAAATGCCGCGGTCACGCCCAGCGCGTCATTGTAAGCAGCTTCGAGAATGCTCTTCTCTTTCTTCAGGTCTGCACCCAGCAAAAGAGCATCCCCGTCGCGCAACATTTGTCGCATGGCGCGCAGGAATTTCAGTGCCTCGTCCGGATCGAAGTTGCTGATATTGGAGCCAAGAAAGAGTGCGAGCGTGCGAGCCCTCGGCTTTTTTCTTAACTCCGCAAGGCCGGCAAAGTAGTCGGCCGCATAGGCTTCAATGCTGAGTTGCGGGTACGACTGCAAGAGTATGCGCGAGCTGCTGTCGAGCGCCGACGCGGAGATATCTACTGGGATGAAAAGAAGCTCAGGTTGCTTTCTCAGTAGCGCTTCGATAATCAGTCGGGTCTTGGAGGCGCTGCCGCTGCCCATCTCGAGAAGCGTGGTATTGCCATCCAACGAAGACACTATTTCATCCGCATATTGCTCGAGGATCTCGTTTTCAGCGCGCGTCAGGTAATACTCAGGCAGGAGACAAATAGCCTCAAAGAGTTGCGAGCCAAGTTCATCATAGAAATACTTCGGAAGAAATCTTTTGGGCTCTTTGGTGAGACCACGACGTACGTCTTCGGCCAGTCCGGCGCGCGGATCTCGCTTGACGAGGTTATGGATGACGAACTTCTCTTCGCCTATCTGTGCCGGCTGAGTTTTTAACACTGCCTCACCTCTGGCTTGAGCCCGATGCGCCCTGAACCATTTTGCTATCGCGTCACCTGGGGGTCTGCGTATGATAGCGGATCAATCCCGATTAGCAACTGTTGGTCCCCCAACGACCGCTTGTGTCTCAGCAATCTTCAGCGTTTCTGGTCGGCTCCAGGTCGAAACAGACATGTTCTGGTGCGCAACATCCCGTAAAGACCTGTGCGCTTGACCCGCAGCGTTTAGCTCGGGCAAGATCGCACCCTATGTTTTACCTGATAGCCCCCGCGGTTCACCCAGGCTGCAACAAGTCTCAATACAGAAAGTTCGTAGTCATAACCGTGCTACTGGCAGCTTTCACTTCCGTTGCCGGGCAAAGTGGTGCGCAAACCTACCGCCAGGAGATAGAAACGGCCGAAAAGGTTTTTCTTTCGGTCAAGAGTCGCAATGGCCGTGTGAGCGTAATTGCGTCTGACGAGCAGACGAAGAATGTCACAATCGAAGCGCGCTCGGACGGCGCATTTGATTCAGCTGATGTTCACGCCGTGACTAAAGGAAACACGGTCAACATCGAAATGCGCGATCGCGCCGACAAGGACCGCATCGATCTCACGGTTCGTATTCCTTCGCGTTCGAAAGTGAACATTGAAACTCAGGCGGGTTCGGTTGATATCGTCGGCAATGTTGAATCTGCCGCGGTAAGCACCAACACTGGAACTATTCACGCGGATGTTCCGCTTGAGGCCTTGAAGTTTAATTTTATCTGGAGCGCGAGCAAGCCGCGCTACCTGAGCGATGTCGAGCTTCCCAAGGTTAAGGAAAAGGCTGCCGGTGTCTTCACGCTTTCCGGCAAGCTTGGCGAGAAGAAAGCGGCCAGGGAAGAACGCGTACAACTTGATTTCCTGACGCAGCGCGGCGTGGTTTTGCTAAACGTCGATCCGAGTATGGTACCGAGCGATCTGCGCGAGCGGCCACTTACTGAAGCTGCGCGCGCGATCGTGCGCAGCGGTGACAACCAACTAATTGAGGCCATCCGCAAAGTTTCACCAAAGATGTTTGGCGACTACGCAAAGACGCTGCCCCCACCTGAAAGAGAACCAACGCTGGGGCGCCGAGCGCCCCCGGGCCAGTTCGTGAGCGAGCTGTCACCACTGTTGTTGCGCTTCAACGCGAGCGTCACTGATCGCAACGGGCGAGCGATTGGCGGCATGAAGGAATCGGATTTCACCGTCTATGAAAATGGCGTCGAACGCAAAGTGACGAAAGTTGTTCCCACCCAGGAGCCTTTCAATCTTGTCCTGCTGTTGGACGTTTCCGGAAGTGTGGAAGAGCGCATCGACTTTATCCGTAAAGCAGCCCGTGACTTTTTAAGAACTGCGAGCCCACAGGATCGGATCGCCATTATCAGTTTTCGCGACGACATTCAGATAATCTCAGACTTCTCGACCGATCGAAAAATGCTGGCGCGGAAACTCGACGAAATAGATGCTGGAGGCGCCACAGCTCTTTACGATGCGCTTGGTTACGTTTTGGCTAATACCTTGAAGCAGCTTCGCGGTGAACGGACCGCTGTAGTGGTTCTTTCAGACGGCGATGACAACAAATCCTTTGTGCCGTTTCCTGCAATTCTGGAAGCAATAATTGAATCGGGAGCGTTGATTTATCCGCTTTACATTCCTTCGGGTTTGATACCAGAGAGCAGTGTTCCTAAACCTGAAGTCACAATTGATCCGCTGCGCACTCGGTATCTGACGCTCACTACACGCGCCCATGAGGAGGGCCAAAAGCTCGCTCAGGTTTCCGGGGGTGTTTATTATCCGATTGGTCGTCTCGAAGAATTGCAACGCGCTTACGACGACGTGGTCGTACAACTGCGCACTGCTTACACCATCACTTACGCTTCAAATTCACGCCCT
>DASWDX010000597.1:0-3889 GCA_036395055.1 Pyrinomonadaceae bacterium
CCCCCGCGATCCAGACAAAACTTAACATTGAGATTTTGAATACAAACGTCGTGGATTAATTGATCAAATCCACGCTGTAGGAATGTGGAATAAATTGCGCATACCGGTTTCAAACCTTCGCAAGACATTCCGGCGGCAAAAGTGACGCAATGTTGTTCGGCGATACCGACATCGAATGACCGCTCGGGAAATTTCTCGAGCGCCGTACAAATCCCTGTGCCGTCGGGCATCGCTGCCGTCAAGGCGATGATCTTTTCGTCCTGCTCCATGAGTTCTACCAGTGTATTTCCGAATACAGCGGTATAAGTGGGAGCGCTGACTTTGGACTTGATGGCCTTGCCGCTTTGCAGGTCGAAAGGGCCGGTAGCATGCCAACGATAGTAGTCCTTCTCGGCCTGCGGATGACCTTTGCCCTTGGTCGTTAACGCGTGAACAATTACCGGTCCGTCCTTAATCTGCTGTGCTTCCCGCAGCGCGGCTACGAGCGCACGCGGATTGTGGCCATCGATGTAACCGATGTATTTGAACCCAAGCTCACTGACCAGCGCGCCGGGGAGCACCGCCGCCGCAATCGCGTCCTTCATGGTTTTGGCAGCATGATGCAACCGTTCACCAACAGAAGGAATGGCCAGCAGTGTCTCTTCAACCTCATCCTTAAAACGATGGTAATTGTGAGCACTTCGTATGCGATTGAGATAACCGGTTAATGCACCCACCGCCGGAGCAATAGACATCTCGTTGTCGTTTAGCACCACGATGAGACGGCTCTTGAGGTGACCAGCCTGGTTGATTGCTTCCATCGCCATTCCACCGGCCAGCGACGCGTCACCGATCAGTGCGACCACATGATAGTCCTCGCCTTTCTTATCGCGTGCGATGGCCATGCCAAGTGCAGCCGAAAGCGAAGTCGAAGCATGGCCGGCGCCGAAGGTGTCATACTCCGATTCATCTCGGCGCAGAAATCCGCTGATGCCGCCATACTGTTTGATCGTCGGCAATAGTTCGCGGCGGCCCGTTAATATCTTATGCGCGTAAGCTTGATGACCTACATCCCAAACGAGCCGGTCTCGGGGTGTGTCAAACGCGTAATGCAGCGACACGGCCAGCTCAATCGCCCCGAGGGAAGCGCCAGTATGGCCACCGATCCGCGACATCGTTTCTAAAATGTACTGCCGAATCTCGTCGGCTAGGGGTTGCAACTGCTCAATAGGCAGCCGCCGCAAGTCTGCAGGCGAGTTTATATTTTCCAGAAGCTCCATTTGCGCGATATTGTAACTTGGCAATTCAGATTTTTACTACTCACAAACTTTTTCCGTATCTTAGAACACAGTCGCTAGCGAAAGAGCTATCTCTTTGCGCGATAAAGTACTCTGCCTAACTAAGAAAGTCAATGCCGCCCTCTTTCCAAACTTATCCCGATACCTCAGCGTCTAAACTCCCGGAACGAGGAAGCCCAGCCAATTGGCAGCAATAATGCAGCAAATCGAAAAAGGAGTTAGCGAATGTATTTACGAAAGAGTTTGTTTGGAATCGGCACCATTTTAGCCACTGGAATCGTTGCTTTCGCTCAGGAGCCGCAACTCCCAACTTCGGCGACGCCGGACGCGACGTTCCGCAGAGAGAGAATCGAGCGGATGCAACGACATCGCGAGCAAGTCGACCGCCAAGGATCGCGGAAAGGTAGAGGTATGGGTCGGCACGGTGGCACGGGTCAGCTGATGCGCGAACTAAATCTCAGCGAGGAGCAGCGACAACAAGCTCGCGCGATCCTACAGCGCCGGCTGGAAGGTACAAAAGCTCAGCGCGAAGAATTGTTCAGATTGCGCGAGAAACGAATTGCCGGCACTTTCTCTGCAGATGATGAAGCACGAGCACAAGCTTTACGTCAGGAAATCCGCACGGCAACGGAAGGTGCTGGAACGGAGATGGCCGGTGTTCTAACGGCTGAGCAAAAAGCCCAACTCGAGCAATCGAAAAGAGAGCGAAAAGAAAAAATGGAGCACAGGATGAAGGAACGCCAGGAGCGTTTGAATCAAAAGCCACAGTAGCGACTTTCGTTCTTTTCACGAACGGCCTGGCTGCTTTGGCATGCCAGGCCGTTTCATTTAGAAAACTCGAATTTACCCGGGCGGTCGTCCTGCTCTGCAACTCTAATGATGGCCCGTTTCCTTCGGGGGTTTTGTTTACGCTTGAATCTGACGTCCGATTGCTACCGGCGAAGGCTTTTCGGTAGTACAGCACAAGTCGCTGGTCGGCAGATTGTCTTCCAACACGACGAATGCTTCCCAAGCGTTCCCATCCGGATCCTGAACCCACGTCTTATCCTGAACAGCATAGCAGCAGTTTGTCTGCATCTCGTCCCGCGTAACTAGTCCGGCCTCCATCCATTTCTGACGCATAGCCAGGACGTCATTTGTCGAGGCCACCTGAATTCCCATGTGTGACAGCGCCCCACGCTCCCGAAATTGATTCTGATTGAGGGTTAGATTTAGCTGAGGATTGTGCACGTCAAATTTGGCATAACCCGCGCGGACCTTACTTGGCTCAATTCCCAGCATCTTGCGATAAAACTCGACACTCTTCTCGACGTCTCGAACGTTAAGAGCCAGATGCGCCTTTAGTGCCTGCACCGAATTGTCTGGATTATCTGCCTTGCCTTCCATATCTTCCTCCTTTAGTATTCACATTCGCCTACCCGAATGTATAATAGATTACGCCAGGACATCATATCCGTCAAGCCATATGTGAAGGTGGGGCACTTGTCCGAAAATGCGTTTGAAATCAGACCGCTGACTGCTGAGGATTGGCAATATGTGCGTTCCGTCTGTGTTGCAGGAATCGCCAGCGGCCAGGCGACCTTCGAGACCGAGGCGCCATCTTGGGAACGTTGGAACAGCAATCATTTGCCTGCACCGCGGTTAGTGGCTATTGCAGATGAAAGTATTCTCGGCTGGGCAGCCTTAAGCCCCGTCTCGGCGCGTCCGGTGTATGCAGGGGTAGCAGAAGTGAGTGTTTACGTCGCCAGGGAGTGGCAGCGCCGCGGAATTGGCCGTGCGTTGCTGGAGGCACTGGTGACCGAATCGGAGCGGGAGGGCATTTGGACCCTGCAAGCGAGCATCTTTCCCGAAAACGTCGCCAGCGTTTCGTTGCACCTGGCTTGCGGCTTTCGGGAAGTGGGAAGGCGAGAGCGAATCGCCAAAATGAGTAGCCTTTGGCGAGACACGCTCCTCCTGGAAAGACGAAGTAAGCTGGTTGGCAACGACTAATCCGAGCAACCAAAAATCGTTAGTTTTCAAGCACAAGATTCGGATAGAAAAAGAGACCTTTTCAGATCTAAATTAATACTCGTAAAAGGAACTCTGGAGCGGTCAAAATCGTAATAATCCAGGTAAACAAATAGAGCATGGGTAACAAAGAATATAGCATCGCACTTCTGTTTAAGGCGCTGGCGGATCGCACGCGTTTGCGGCTCATCAACCTGATTGGAGAAGACGAAGTCTGCGTATGTTTTTTTGTAGAAGTGTTGAAAATAAATCAGCCAAAGATTTCACGGCATCTTGCATACCTGAGGCGAGCCGGAGTCGTTTCTGCTCGACGGGAAGGTAAATGGATTCACTATCGAATTGTTGACCCGCCGGATCCTGATGCGGCCAACATCTTTCGTGAAGTGCGCGCGTCACTTGCGAACGAACCGACAATGAAAGGCGATCGCGCGCGCCTGGAAAAGATCTGTTGCGCGCCGAAGCTTCCCGTTCAACTTCAGCGAGCGCCTCTTCCCACCAGCCTGGTGGCCTAACAAAGCATTGCATGAACAAGGAAGGACCGAACAATGGTTACCGCTATCGAACCACTACTTCGTGAACAACTAATCGACCGTCGTCACAAACTG
>DASWDX010000598.1:0-11433 GCA_036395055.1 Pyrinomonadaceae bacterium
GGCAAAAGATCAGCGGCGGAAGGCAGAAAGTAATAGACAGGCGGCAGGAGCAGGCGGCAGGAGCAGGCGGCAGGAGGAGACGGCAGGAGCAGGCGGCAGGAGGAGGCGGAGAATGCAGAAAGATATTTTCCATTATTTTTCATTTCTCAGTTTTCATTTGCCATTTAAATCCGCATCTTTCATTTACCGTCTAAATCAAGGTGGCGGTAACATCATTCCACCTGCGCTGCTAGGACAAATGGAAAATGACCATTAATAAATGAGAAATGGAAAATTATGGAAAATAATGGAAAATATCTTTCTGCCTTCTGCCTTCTGCCTTCTGCCTTCTGCCTTCGCCTTCTGCCTTTTCCGCCTCCCCCTGCGTCCTGTCATCAGCGCGCTTCCTGCCTTCTGCGTTCTCCGCTCCCCTGCCGTCTGCTCCTGCCCCCTGCCGTCTTGTTCTTCACGGTCTAAGGAACACTTTCAAGACGCCTTTCCTGCCGGCGCGTTCCATTGCATGCACGCCCCTGGAAAGCGGATATTCTTCACTAATCAAGCTGTCAATATCGATCGCCCCTTTATTCAAGAGATCGAGCGCCGGCTGGAATCGGCCGCAACGTGAACCCACAATACTAATCTCGTCAACTACCAGGCGGGCCTGATCGATTTCATCGATCTTGCCCGGTCCCTGAAAGGTCGACTTTAAAACCAGTGTGCCGCGTGGCCGCAACAACTCCAGGGCGCCAACGAAGCCGGAAGGTGAGCCCGAGGCCTCCACCACCACATCAAATTCACGCTTTCGTTTGGCAGCAGTTCTCGCCTTAGCTGTTTCAATCCCACGCCGTTCCGCAATACGTAGTTTTTCAGCGTGTTTACCGATCAACAAAGTGCTGGCTCCGCTCAAGGCAATGGCCTGCGCGCAAAGCAGGCCTAACTTTCCGTCGCCAATAATCGCAACTCGATGCGAGCTTTTGATGTCAACACGTTCCATGATGCCGCACGCGGCGGCAAGTGGTTCCGCGAAAACTGCATGCTCGTCAACCACCTTATCAGGCACGGGCAAAAGATTCATTAATGGCAGCCGCAAAAACTCAGCATGTGCGCCGTCTCGTCGAACAATGCCGAGAACCGTGCGTTTTTGGCAGTGACGCGGATCGCCTTCCCGACATAGTTCACACGCTCCGCAGCCGGCGTTGATCTCACCGACGACTCTTTGACCCACCAGCGAGCCACCCGGCGCTTCCTCCACCAGGCCAACAAACTCATGCCCGATGGTTCCCTGGAACCCGGCATAACCACGGGCGATTTCCAGGTCGGTGTTGCAGATTCCGGAAAGCAAGACGCGAACGAGAGCTTCCGTTCCCGACGCTGGCTTTTCAATTTCACGCACCGCCAACTTTTTCTTTTCGATTCGCAGGGCCTTCATAAGCACAGATGTGAAGTCAGAAGTCAGATATCAGATGTCAGATATCAGATGGCAGGGGGAACAGGGAATAGGGGAAAAGGGGAAAGGGTAAAGGGGAACGGGTAAAGGGTAAAGGGAAGGCATCTCTTAGCAGCGAGGCTCGGTTTTTCTTGCCGCCCTTTACCCCTTCCCCTTTTCCCCTATTCCCTGTTCCCCCTGCCATCTGACCTCTGTTTTTCAAAAGCTTCTTGTTCGTGTGTAGACGTTCTGCGATGTGAGCTCAACTATCTGCTTAGGCCCGGCCACATTAAGTGGAAGACGCCACTCCAGATTTTCTTCACCAGACAATTGTGCGTGCAGCCACCAACTGCCCGGGCCGATGACCACGGAAGTCTGGCCCTGCTTGTCAAGTTTGGCGGCAACGGGAGCGCGACCTTTCATGCGCTCGCTCACAAAGTCGTCGAAGCGTTTGCCCGCACGCCGCTCAGTAAAATATTCGTGACGCGCAGCGACAATATCGATCGGATAGAGATTCACAGGTATGTCCAGCGCGTCGGCGCTCTCCCCAGCAGTTAGGTGCAACACGATCTGCAACGTGGTTTCGGGGCTTGTGGCCGGCCTGTCAATCCCCGATTCGTGAGGAAGTTTGCTGTAGACAAGCCATCCCGGGCTGACCAGCGCGACCACGAGTGCCGCACGAAGAACAACAGTAAGAACGCTATATGAGATGTCCGTCGTTTTCACTTCTCTAAATGTGGGACAGATATTTTCGCTCTCGTCTGCCTAATGAAAAGTGCCAAACGCCACCGGCTCGCCGCTCATTGCTCGGCTTGCGAATGCGCTGCCAACCACCATGACAAACACTATTCTTAACAACGCGCATCTTATCGATCTGGTTCTGCGATTTTGCAACTGGTTTGGCTTCGTGGGGAGCTGCAATGTTTTTCTGGTACTGAGCCTTGAAATTCAGCAATCAGTCTAAGCTGGAAACAATGATACCGAAGCCGGAATGTTTTGTGTATCCGGGAGAGTGAATCTTTCTGAGTTGAAAGCTTTTCCAATGCGAAGTAAGCTCAGAGTGTAATCAGAACAGAACAAATTGACGGCGGTGCCACCCGCGAATCGGTTCGACGCGACAACCGTTCTGACGAGGTGGATACAGGCGGCTGGTAAGAGGGAATTTGAAAATAACTACGGATAAATTTCACGATGAATGCGGAGTCTTCGGGATCTACGGTCACGCGGATGCCACCCGTCTGACCTATCTTGGCCTTTACGCTCTCCAGCATCGCGGCCAGGAATCCTGCGGCATTACATCATCGAATGGATCAGAACTGCGTCTGGAACGCGCCATGGGACACGTAGCCGATGCGTTTGATCAGTCCAGACTCGATCGTTTACCCGGAGCCAGCGCCATTGGACATGTCCGCTACTCTACGGCCGGCGAGGTTTCAATTCGCGAAGCCCAACCTTTTCTCGTTACCTGCCAGCATGGACAGATCGCCGTTTGTCATAACGGCAACTTGCCGTTCGCTCGCGAAGAGAGGCGCAAACTCGAACGCGAAGGCGCAATTTTTTCCGCCACCTCTGACACGGAAGTGATATTGCACGGCGTGGCGCGTTCCAAAGCCCCATCAGTTCGGGAGGCGATACCGGAAGTCTTGCGAAACACGGAAGGCGCATTTTCCATGCTCTTCCTGACGCCCACGGAGTTGATCGCGGTTCGCGACCCGCGTGGCTTTCGGCCATTGGCGCTGGGCCGACTTGGAGATGCCTGGGTTGTAGCCTCAGAAACGTGCGCGTTTGATCTCATCGATGCTCAATACGTTCGCGACGTCGAACCCGGTGAGATGCTGGTAATCACCAAGGATGGTTTACGCTCATCCCATCCCTTGCCGGAACAAAAGCCTTCGATGTGCCTCTTCGAACACGTCTATTTTGCGCGGCCTGATTCGCTCATTTACGGTCATTCGGTAAATGAATCGCGGCACAAGATGGGCAAACGTCTCGCTATCGAACAACCTGCCGATGCAGACCTCGTTGTGCCGGTGCCTGACTCGGGAACAGTCGCCGCTATTGGCTACTCGGCGCAGAGTAAGCTCAGTTTTCGTTTCGGACTGGTGCGTAATCACTACGTCGGCCGCACCTTTATCGAACCACGCCAGTCCATTCGCTCATTTGGAGTGCGCATCAAACTCAATCCCGTGCGCCACTTAATAGAAGGCAAGCGCGTGGTGCTGATAGACGACTCAATTGTACGCGGCACAACTTCAAAAAAGATTGTGAGAATGGTGCGCGAAGCAGGAGCGAAAGAGATCCACTTGCGAATTAGTTGCCCGCCGACGATAAGTCCGTGCTATTACGGAATAGACACACCGAACAAAGCCGACTTGATTGCCGCGCAAATGTCGATTGAAGAGATTTGCAAGTTTATCGAAGCCGACTCCCTTGGCTATCTCTCGCTCGAGGGAATGATCGAGGCGATTGGCATTCGCCCCGAATCTTCCTGCGTGGCCTGCTGGAACGAGAACTATCCGACGCGCATTACCAGCGAAGCAGAAACAATGTGGGAACGCGATCATGAGGCAGTTGGAGCGGATGGATAGGTTGAACGAAACAGACCTTCACGGTTACTTGTCAACTCCAGCTACGAGGACAAAGTTTTGGCGAAGCGATCGCTAAAAGGTTGCGGCTGCGCAATTGCTGTCTTGGTCGTTGTGCTTGGCGCCGCAGGCTTTGTTGGCTGGAAGTTTGTATTGCCGTGGTGGAAGATAAAGCCTCCACCGCCATCGGGAGGGGAACTTCAGGTTCACGTGCTCGATGTCGGACCAATTAATGGCGATTCAATTCTCATTATCTCGCCGACTGGAAGGGCGGTTTTGCTCGACGCGGGTGACAAGGGTAAAGGGAAAGTTGTCCTTGACGCGTTGAAGCGCTACAACGTGGCGCAGTTGGATTATTTTATCACCACCCATCCGCATCCGGATCACATTGGTGGCGCTGACGAGGTAATCAAGGCAACTAAAGTTTTAAATGTAATTGATAATGGTCTTGGGCCAGATCTGCCGGAATCGTTTGCTTCTCAAACAAAAGCTTCCGATGCCACAGCCGGGAAAAAGGCTGCTAAGAATAAACCGGCCGGCAAAAAGCTCGACAAGGCGGCAAGCATCATCAGGTTCTACGACGAATACAAAGATGCCGTCGGCAAGAGTGGCGCGCACTACGAGAAGGCGCAGCCGGGCGCGGTGTATGAGATCGGCGGCGGCGCCAGGCTGACGATACTGGCACCGAGCGAACCTTATTTCACCAAAGACCACACGAAAACCGGCGGGAATCCAGCTAATGCAAACTCCGTTGTGGCGAGGCTCGACTATGGCGACTTTTCAATGTTGTTGCCGGGCGATGCCGAGGAACAGACGGAGCATCGGATGCTCACCAGGGACGTTAATCTCAAGGCGAAGATCGTCAAAGTGGCTCACCACGGCTCGAAGTATGCAACGGCGCAGGATCTGGTGGACCGCGTGAAGCCGGAAGTAGCAATCATTTCGTGTGGAGAGTGGAATCGTTATGGTCATCCTGCACAAGTCGTTTTGGATCGGTTGCGGGCGGCGAATGTGAAACTCTACCGCACAGACTTGCAAGGCGAGATCACAATTACCACCAGAGGCAAAGAAAGCGATTACGTTATCAAAACCGCGAAAGAAGCGACGAGTGATTTGTGGGCCGGACGCATAGCGCAAAAGGACGATTCGTCGCGTTCAGGATTTATCGCGTACGGCGATTTCGGCCCGCCACCCAAAGCTAAGAAGTAATGAGTAATGTGATGAGTGATCACTAATGAGTGCAACGATGGTTATCACGGCTGCGCCATCTGATGTGCGGAAGGTCTTCGACCTCCGTTGGCTTCCCTTTTTGTTGGGGGCTACGCCCCTGGTTATTGGCGGAGCCTGGGCATAGCCAAAGGTTTTGAAATCAACTTCCGGAAGGTCACAGACCGTCACAGGCCTTCCGCACATCAGGCGGCGAAGCCGCAAAGGCGGACACCTAACTCGCTCATGACTAAGACTATCACCTACAGCGATGCCGGCGTCGATATAGATGCGGCGACACGAGCCACGGATAGAATTAAGGAGTTGGCACGACGCACGTTCAATGATCGCACGCTCTCCGAGATAGGCAGCTTTGGCGGAATGTTTGACGGTGCATTTCCTCGTTTGCAGCAGCCGGTGTTGGTTGCATCTGCGGACGGAGTAGGCACGAAGCTGAAGATCGCATTCATTACCGGAATTCACAACACCGTCGGCCGGGATCTCGTGAATCACTGTGTAAATGACATTCTGGTGCAGGGCGCGCGCCCGCTCTTTTTTCTCGATTACATCGCCACCGGAAAGCTGTTGCCCGAAGTTGTAGCCGGCATTGTCGAGGGTATAGCTAATGGTTGCCGCGAAAACGGCTGCGTCCTGCTCGGCGGTGAGACGGCGGAGATGCCGGATTTTTATGCCGGGGGAGAGTATGACATCGCCGGCTTCATCGTCGGCGTCGCGGATCGAAAGAAGGTTATCGACGGTAAAAGGATCGCGTCAGGCGACGTTGTCCTGGCGCTTCCTTCAGTCGGACTTCACACAAATGGCTATTCGCTCGCGCGCAAGTTGTTTTTCGAAGTCGCGGGCTACGATGCGGACACTTACCTTGACGAGTTAGGCAAGACAGTAGGCGAGGCTCTGCTGCAGCCGCATGTGAGTTACCTCAAACCGTTGGACGGACTGCTTGATTCCGGATTGATAAAAGGGCTTGCGCATATTACGGGCGGCGGATTGACAGATAATATCCCGCGGATTCTGCCCGAAGGATGCGGAGTAGATATTAAGAAAGGCAGCTGGCCAGTGCTGCCGGTTTTCAAACTGATGCAGGAGATTGGAAACGTTTCTGAAGCCGAGATGTATCGAGCATTGAATATGGGCGTGGGAATGGTGGTCGTTACATCGCCGCAAGACAAAGCCGCGGTTGAGTCTCATCTTCAACAACAAGACACTGAAGTTTTCCAAATCGGACAAGTGACTGACGGCAAGCAAGAAGTCTCGATCAGTTAGTCCCGGTCCGATTCCTTGACGGGAGAAAACGGATAGAGACCGCCCCTACACTCATGACTCGAGTTGGCATCTTAATCTCAGGACGCGGGTCAAACATGCTCGCGCTCGCAGACGCCTTAGACGAGGGTCGCATACCTGGCGCAGTAATCTCCCTGGTGGTGAGCGATCAGCCAAATGCGGCGGGACTCGACGCGGCAAAGAAGCGGGGCCTTGACACAACCGTCATTCAACGTCACGGCCGAAGTCGAGAAGAACATGATCGTGAGATTGTCGCGGCGCTTAAGTCTCACGGAGTGGAGATAGTTTGCCTTGCGGGGTACATGCGTCTGCTCTCCGCCTTCTTCATCGAAACGTATCGCAGCCGCATTTTGAATATTCATCCGAGTCTGTTGCCGGCGTTTCCGGGGCTTGATGCCCATCGCCAGGTGCTGGAACACGGCGTCAAGTGGACCGGTTGTACCGTTCACTTTGTTGATGAGACTCTCGATGGTGGCCCAATCATCGGGCAGCGCGTGGTTCCTGTGTTGGATGACGACACTGAGGAAACTCTTGCCGCGCGCATACTTGAACAGGAACATCAGTTATACGCCGAAGCGCTGGCTCTGGTTGTCAGCGGGAAGTGTGAGATTGCCGGGCGGCGAGTTTTGCGCAAGAATTGAAGCATGACAGTCGACGAGCAACTCGCCTATCTGCGAAAGGGTACCACGGAGATTATTCGTGAAGCGGAACTACGCGCTAAGTTGGAAAAATCCGCGAAGAGAGGCAAACCTTTGCGGGTGAAGCTGGGCGCAGATCCGACCGCGCCTGATATTCACCTCGGTCATACGGTCGTCATTCGCAAACTGCGGGGGTTTCAAGAGCTGGGCCACACGGCGATTTTTTTGATCGGGGATTTCACCGGACTGATCGGCGACCCTTCGGGAAAGTCTGCCACCCGTCCCCAACTTACTCGCGAAGAAATCGAGGCAAACGCCGAAACTTACAAACGACAGATTTTCAAACTGCTCGATCCGGACAAGACTGAGATCCGCTTCAACTCTGAATGGATGGCGAAACTTGGTTCGGATGGTTTTGTGCGTCTCGCATCGCACGTTACCGTCAGGCAGATTTTGGAGCGCGACGACTTTGCCAAACGCCTTTCCGAGGAGAAGCCTATTGCCTTACATGAGCTACTTTACCCACTAACCCAGGCTTACGATTCTGTCGCGCTGGAAGCAGACGTCGAGCTTGGTGGCACCGATCAGAAATTTAATTTGCTGATGGGCCGGAACTTGCAACGGGAGTATGAACAGGAGGCGCAGGTCGCCGTCATCACACCGCTCCTCGAAGGAACTGATGGTCTGCAGAAGATGTCGAAGAGTCTCGGCAATTACATCGGCATCAATGAACCGCCGGCGGAAATCTTTGGCAAGGTGATGTCGATTTCAGATGAAGTGATGTGGCGCTACTATGAATTGCTGACAGACCTCGGGCTCGGCGAGATCCAACAACTACGCGCGCAGGCTCAACGTGGCGAGCGCCATCCGCGAGATTTGAAGGTCAAACTCGCCAAACTGATCATCACTGATTTCCACTCCGCTGCTGAGGCGAGCGCCGCTGAAAACCAGTTCGCTCGCATCTTCCGCGAGAAGCAAGCGCCTGATGACATCAAAAAGTGCATGCTCAATTATGTTGGGAAGAAGAAAGTGGCGCGGGTCCTGGTTGACGTTGAACTTGCTGCATCGATGGCTGAGGCTCGCAGGCTAATCGAACAGGGCGGTGTTCGGATCAATGACGATAAAGTGACGCAAACCGACGCCGAAATTGAGGTCAGCAAACAGGAATTCCTTATTCAGGTGGGGAAGCGCCGTTTCCTTAGTGTGCGAGGTAATGGCGATTTGTAGGTTCATCAACCCAGACCGTTGCTCTTGCGATAATCTTTAATGTCAGCCGCACTCGCAACTGAAGACATCCTGGTAATCGAAACGCCTGAGCGCGTGCCACTTCACTTTGCGCTGGCTTCCATTGGCAATCGTTTCATTGCCTGTGCGATTGATCATGGCTTGCAAGCGCTGACTGTCATCGTGATTGCAATCGCCTTCACGCTGGTCGCGAATTATTCGAGCCTGGGCAATCAGTTTTCCAATGCGCCGAAATGGGTCCAGGCAGTTTTGATTCTGATCGTGTTTTTGATCCTTTCCAGCTATTTTGCTTTTTTCGAGTGGATTTGGAACGGCCAAACCCCAGGCAAGCGTTGGCTTAAGTTGCGAGTTATTCGTGAAGACGGGCGTCCGGTTACTTTTTGGGAAGCGGCAGTAAGAAATCTGCTGCGGACCGCCGACATGATGCCTTTCCCTTTCTATTCGCTTGGCTTGATCTCGGTTTTTATTAGTTTGTCTGACCAACGCATTGGCGACATGGTTGCCGGCACTGTGGTCGTGCGCGAACGGGAGGCGGAAGCGCCGGCGTTTGCCAAGCTGTTTGCATCGCCAGTGAGTGATCCAGCGTTACGACGATCGTTCAAGCCGGTAGATTTCGTTGCCGAATTGAATGTCCTGACCGAATCCGAAATCGAGGTGGTGGAAACTTTTTTGCGCCGCCGCTGGGATCTGGCAGACATGGCGCGACAGTGGATGGCCTGGCGCGTCTCGCTTCCAATAATGTACAAGCTGCGCCCCACTTACGATCTCGCAACCTTTACTTACGAAGGATTCCTCGAAGAACTGCTGCATCGCTATCGCGCTCGCCATCGCTTTGTTGAATAACCTTCCTGCCGGTAACTTAATTTAACGCCGACGGCGCCTAAAATTGACCGAGTTATTTTCGTCTGTTAGGCTTTTTCGTTTGTTAACAAGAGCAAAGTTCAGACAAGGGAGCCAAGTAGCAAATGTCGAAGGATGTTTTCATTTTAGGTGGCAAGCGCACGCCGATGGGAGAGTATGTCGGCGCTTTGAAAGTTACCTCGGCAATTGACCTGGGAGCGATTGCCGCCAAAGGCGCTTTGGATGCTACCGGCGTTGCAGCCGCAGAAATCGATCACACCATCATCGGCAATGCACTTCAGACTTCAGGCGATGCGATCTATGGCGCGCGGCATGTCGCGCTCAAGGCGGGGGTACCATTTGATCGACCGGCGTTGACGGTCAATCGCCTATGCGGCAGTGGCATTCAATCAATCATCTCCGGCGCGCAAATGATTCAGCTTGGTGAAGCTCAAACCGCCTTAGTCGGCGGGATGGAATCCATGTCGCAGGCTCCGCACGTCATCAGGGGTGCGCGTTCAGGTTTCCCGCTCGGCGGAGGCAAACTTGAAGACAGCTTGATGGTGGCGTTGCTCGACACCTACTGCAACACGCCGATGGCCGGCACGGCCGAGAATCTTGCGCGCAAGTTTGAGATTCTGCGGACAGACCAGGACGAATACGCGCTACGTTCCCAAAAAGAAGCGAAGCGAGCTAAAGATGCTGGATACTTTGCCGATGAGATTGTTCCGGTGGAAATCAAGTCGCGCAAAGGGACCGTTATCTTTGATGCCGACGATCACCTACGGCCTGAGACTACGCTGGAAGGCCTGTCAAAGCTAAGACCAGCTTTCGCGCAGGACGGTCATGTAACGGCCGGAAACGCGTCTGGAATCGTTGACGGCGCCGCGGCGCTGATTATCTGCGGGGAAGAATATGTGAAACGACACAGCGCGAAGCCTTTGGGCCGGATTGTCAGCTGGGCCTATGCGGGCGTCGAACCGCAGATAATGGGAATCGGACCCGTGCCGGCGACGCGCCAGGCCTTGGACAAGGCGGGCCTTAAACTTTCGGACATCGATCTCGTCGAAGTTAATGAAGCGTTTGCTGCTCAATATCTCGCGGTTGAGAAAGAGTTAGGATTGGATCGCGCTCGCACGAATGTAAACGGAGGCGCGATAGCTTTGGGTCATCCACTCGGCGCGACTGGGACCCGTCTGGTGCTTACTGTCCTCCACGAGTTACAGCGGCGAGTAGGTCGTTATGGGTTGGCCACTGCATGCATCGGCGGCGGGCAAGGAATTGCAATGATAGTGGAACGAATCTGAACGAACTGAACGGCAAATAACGAGCGTGTGAAAAAGCGAGAAGAAGTAACATTCGCGATTGCGCAAACTGTTGCGGAGTGTACGCTCGGCGTCAATTTCCTGATTTTCCGATTTTATCCAAATTCTCGGCTAAGTTTTGTCTGAAAAAAGTCTAAACACCAGGTAAGTATTGAAAATCGGGCGCTAAACTGAGCGCAACATTTTGATCTCTATTCGGCATAGAGCTTGCGAATAAAAGTGTGATGTGTTCAGTCCGATCCATCTTTCCAAAATCAAATACCAAGAGTGGATTTTACCTGGCTCCAATGAGTATTACGCTTGCGCAAACCTTGGCAAGCGTGGTAGAAGTTCGCGTCTGCAAACGCGGTTGACAATCACTTCCTGCTTGATTGGCATAATTTCAAATTGTTCTCCGTTCGAACGTCGCAACCTGCGCCTAATCGTTGCGCAGACTCTTTCAACGTTATCTCATTCCTAAGGAGTTCCCCAGTATGTCGAAATTTGTGAAGCTCTCTTTTGTGCTCTCGTTTATTCTTGGGATGAGCGCAATCGTTTTTGGGCAGTCAACAGTGACTGGCGCCATTGGCGGCGTCGTTTCTAACCCGAATAAGGAAGTTGTTCCAAACGCAGCCGTGTCGGTGCGCAACACCGAAACGAACAAGGAAGATAGCGCCACAACCGACGATCAGGGTCGGTTCAAGGTTGCGGGACTTCAACCAGGCAGCTATTCAGTGACTATCAATGGCACTGGATTCAGTCCTTACACGCAGGAGAAAGTTTTGGTTGAAGTGGGACGGGAGACGACGCTTAACGCTGCTCTTTCGATTGGCCCGCTTGCCGGCGGCACGGTAGAGGTGACCTCGGAAGCTCCCGTAATTAACACGTCGCAGCAGGACTTTTCGACGAAT
>DASWDX010000599.1:0-4852 GCA_036395055.1 Pyrinomonadaceae bacterium
GAACTGGCTGGGATTACAATCTGGCGGATCGTCGATGGCAAAATCAAAGAGGAGTGGTCCGCATTTGATCAACTTTCAATGATGAAACAGCTGGGACTGCTCCCGGCCAATTAGTAAGCAGCACAAAGCCGGTGAAACGATGCACTTATCAAACGGTGAGGAAAAACTATGAACGATGACATAAAACCAAAGCCCCGTGGTAAACGATGGAAGCGCATACTAAAGTGGACGTCAGGTGCGATTCTGGTCGCGTTGATAGCATGGACGTTTATCACTTACTGGACGTCCACCAATGATTGCGAGCGCTACGCTGCAGCTCCTACAAATCCTATGAAAGCTGTCGTGTATTGCGACTACGGCGTGCCCAATCTTAAGTTTCAGGAGATCGAAAAGCCTACTCCTGCCGACGATCAACTTTTGGTAAAAGTTCGCGCAGCCTCGGTTAATCCGCTCGACTGGCACTTCATTGAAGGCACACCGTACATCATGCGCGCAATGGGCGTCGGCATGCGCAAACCAAAGGAGACCCGGCTCGGCGTTGATTTTGCCGGCACGGTAGAAGCCGTCGGCAAAAACGTAACAAAATTCAAACCAGGTGACGAGGTATTCGGCGGTCGCACGGGAGCTTTTGCTGAGTATGTATGCGTCCGTGAGGCCCGAGCAGTAGCGTCGAAGCCAGCCAGCGTAACATTTGAGCAAGCGGCTTCAGTGCCTATCGCGGGAGTCACCGCGTTACAGGGCCTTCGCGACAAAGGAAAGGTTCAGCCGGGACAAAAAGTCTTGATCAACGGGGCGTCCGGAGGCGTGGGAACTTTTGCAGTGCAGATCGCGAAATCGTACGGAGCCGAAGTGACCGGCGTATGCAGCACCAGAAACCTGGACATGGTCCGATCCTTGGGCGCAGATCACGTGATTGATTACACTAAAGAGGATTTCTCCAAAGGTGACCAACGTTACGACGTGATTCTGGACAATGTTGCGAACCATTCGTTATCGGAATGCAGAGGTGTCTTAAATCCTAATGGGAAATACGTCTTGATTGGTGGAGGAGGAGTAAACGAGAGCCGATGGCTCGGGCCTGGCCTCACTCACGCGTTCAAAGCGATGTTTCTATCCAAATTCGTCAGTCAGCAGATGGGCATGATGCTGGCGGAACTGAACCAAAATGATCTGACCTTCCTGGCGGATCTCATGCAGTCAGGCAAGGTCACTCCCGTCATCGACAAGCGTTACAAGTTAAGCGAGCTCCCCCAGGCTATCGAATATCTCGAACAAGGTCACGCTCGAGGAAAAGTAGTAATAACTGCCGACTAACATCTCATTCAATTCGGAGGACAGCCTGAGGGCAGGCCGTCTCCATCCTCGTCGTTGGAGCCGGGCCGCCCTCGGCCCGCAAACAGCTATCTACAAGATGCTTCTAAGGCCTTGAGCTA
Organism: Pyrinomonadaceae bacterium; assembly: GCA_036395055.1. Lineage (GTDB taxonomy): Bacteria > Acidobacteriota > Blastocatellia > Pyrinomonadales > Pyrinomonadaceae > PSRF01. The sequence continues at coordinate 1,434 of DASWDX010000599.1, forward strand.
GACATTACTCGCCGTCCGGGTTTGGCTCACCCTCACTTGAGGGTTTCGATTGGTCCTGTGCTAACGCGTGAATGATTTGCCGGCCAATCCCGGTAGCGTGCTGCTTGCCGCGATTTACGAGAATAACAACGCCCAGCTTCCGCTGCGGAGCGAATCCAATGTAGGTTGAGGTGTTTGCCAGCCCACCATTCTTGTCGATGATGGTGAAGTTGCCAGCGCTGACGTTCTGCCATGCAAGGCCTGACTTAAAGCGCGGGCCCACTGTGAACACGGGCTGCTGAGCAAGGGCCATGGCATTCTCGATCGGCTGATGATTAGGAAGCTCGCCGAGATTGGCAACCAGGAAGGTGGCCATGTCGCGGGCCGATGAATAGATTTGACCGGAGCCTGGCCACTGGAAGGTTCCTCCTTCCATGCCGGGCCGCCCGATCGGGTTGCCTGTCGGGCTATAACCCTGCACTGCGCGACCAAGCAAGTCTCGCGGCAAAGGCAGCGCGGTCGAACTCATCCCGAGCGGGCCAGTAAGCCGCTGGTGCATCAAGGCCGCAAACGGCGTGTTGAAGCGTCGTTGGAGGGCAATCCGCAACAGAACCATGGCAGTGTCCGAATACAGATACTGCTTCCCAGGTTCATGCTTCGGATCCGCCTTCCAGGAATTAAGAAACCGGACAAAATCTGGCCACGTGTATTTACCTCGATGCCAGTGCTCGTATTGCCCGGGCACGTCTGGCAGTCCGGAGGTATGACTGGCAAGCTGTCCCAGGGTTATCCGGCGGATATCGCCGCCGCGCTGTAACTCGGTGACATATTTGGCAACCGGATCGTCGAGGCTGAGTTGGCCCTGTTTAACAGCCTGCGCAAGCAACGTGGTCGCAAATACTTTGCCTACGGAGCCGAGATTGAAGATCGAGTCGGCCGTAACCGATCGATTCTGAGCGTTGTCAGCCATGCCGTAATTGAAGAACTGGGTATTGCCATTCATCGGAACAGCGACCGCAACGCCTCCTCTCCCACCCTTTGGCAATATCGGTTGGATTTTTTGCGCCACGATCTGCTCAACGTTGACCTGAGCGCGCGCCGGAGCAGCGGTTAGCAGCCCCCAAATCACGCTAGTAATAAGGAAGACTGTTCGAGTCACGGGCGGGACTCTTCACTGCTCAAGCAGTTTCTGCAAACGTTGAAAGACTACGCAATCCTCTCAAGCTTTTCCGGCTTGCTCCCTTCGGCTGGACCCGGATAATAAAGAACAGATGCTTTCTTTTTATCGGGACCCGCCTCCAAGGAAAGGCCGAAATAGGCGAAATAAACTTTCGTCGAATTGTAGTTAAGCGTAGCTCGCGCACCATGTAATGAACGTATTAATGATACTCGCTCGGGTCGCCGCCATTCTCTTCGCGGTCGGCTTATGTGCATCCGCGATTCTCGGTATCGTCGATCCGTCTTTAGGTGCAGACGATCCATCTTGGGTGCCCAGTCGTCCAGTGTCGGTCGCCTAGTCAGCCGTCACTCTTGCATACGCAGCTGTGCTGATTACTCCGCCACGCTACTTTATGCGGCCCACTCTTTTTTATCCGGCTCTGGTACTTCGTTTGCTGGCCTTCGCCATATTCGCCGTTCTGTCCGTCGCGATCATTCGGGCACAGGCGTCCAGCTTTCCGGCATTACTGTTTCTTCTCTTTATCCCAGGCGCGTTACTTTGCGTTCCCAGCGCGCTCTCTGTCTGGGAGTTGCTCTATGCACGCCACAACACCCGCCACGCCTAACCAATCGCCGGAGCCAACCGCTGGCCATGAAAATAATAATAGAACGAACTTGGGGGTCAGTCATAGGGTTAGCCTCCACTACGATAGGGATATTAAAATTTGCCTCAATTGCACATATCCCGACGCTGGATGCCTTGATTCACATAGTTACTGGGTTGATCTTTATTGCCGGCGCTTGGGTTAACAAAGGCCAATATGTTGGCCAAACGAATCGTTACCTAGGAATGTTCTATATCGTCTTCGGAGCGGTTGGTATGAACTGGGCTCACATCATTGTGGGTGTTGTCTCGATACTAATTGGCTTATTGACCTAACCAATCGATGCAGAAGACCAATTTCCTTATTTGTTGCCTGCTTTGCGGAGTCGCTTTTGTGTTGTCGCCCACTGTAGCTCAGTCGGCCGAGTCCGCTGCCACCCCTGAGATGGGCCGGCTTGCTAAGGTTCTCTCCGGGGATTGGAACACCGTGGAGATCGTGCAGCACGGTAAAACTGTGCCCGATGGTGCAGGCCGCCGTGGAACAGCGCACGTCAGGCTCGCTGGCGGCGGCACCACCCTCGTGTCTGAGGGCCATTCTGTTGGGACTGTCGGCGGCGAACTTCAGTGGTTCATCACGATCTGGTGGGATGCAAATGCGAAGTCCTATCGCTTTCTCACCTGCTTCAGGACGCCAACTGACGCGGGGTGCGAGTTGCGAGGCACCGCGCGTTGGGACGGCGACACGTTCGTTAACGATTACGAGGAAGTGATCAACGGCAAGCGAACAAAGATGCAAGATATCTGGACCGACATTACACCCAACTCCCACACACTGACTGAATCACACGACATCGGCAACGGCGTGATGAAACCGTATGTCGTATCCCATAACACGCGACAGTAAATCAGTTGAGAGTCTTTAGATTGCGGTTGAGAGTTGCCGAGCCGCCAAGATTTGCATGCTGCAGCGGCTAAGCCCCTTTTAGGTAGATAGAAAATGAACAAACTGGCATTTGCTCTCGTCGCGATAAACTTCGTGTCGTTCGCGTTGAAGGCCGCGCAACCCGAGGTCAACCCCTCGCACATTGATGTCTATGTCACGCCCTACTACGATTCGAAGGGTCCAGCGATCAAAGTTGGGCGGTTTAGTTCGGGTCTGGCGTCGGCGAGGGAGGATGACTTTTTAACTACCATCGCTGAGATGAAGAAGGATTGGGATCGGCTTACTTTCCCAGAGGTCTATGTCGGTGCGATCAGGCTATACGACTTGGGCTATCGAAAAGAAGCAGTTTACTGGTTTTATTCTGCTCAGTATCGCGGTCGGCAGTTTGGCGTTCTCCTGGATCAGACCAAGATGGGAAGCATCGGTAGCCCTGGGTTTGAGTTGTTGCACGCTCAGAATGCTTTTTATCAGCTCGTGGGGACTTACATCAATGGTTACGCTTTCGGCGATACCGACGGACTCGTAAAGATCGTGGAAAAAGTCCAGAAAGAAGGTCGCCGCATACCTGATTTACAGGCTGCCTATCCTGGCGTTACTTTCAGAAGTAAGAGCGAATGGACCGCGGCTAACGCTGATCTGGCTGATGGGATGAACCAGCTGATATCGATGCTGAAAGAGAAGAAGGACGAGATAAAACGTCAACGCATCGAGCGAGGCATGGAGGAGAAGTTCTCG
>DASWDX010000600.1:0-7140 GCA_036395055.1 Pyrinomonadaceae bacterium
TAAAGCGGCGTTGGGTCCGAAGAACTGAGATAGAACGTTTCGCTCATTCCAAGTTGTACTACGATACTAGTACACCTTAGGTTTCAGAGTTTTTGCGGGAGAAAACCCAAACGCAGGCTCTTTGAAGGTCTGTGAGATCTCAAATGAAATCTGAAGAAGGAAAAAGCCGCCGGAGTTTTCCCTCCGGCGGCTCCTGCCGGCTAACGGATGTTTATTGCAAATAAAGGTCTGACGGTAGCAACAGGGTTTCCTGTCGAACTCCTACTGCCAACTACGTACTGCTTACTGCTTCATGGTCCAAAGCGGCCCTGATACTCACCTGAGAGGATAAAGGCTTTGACCATCTCGGCGTTGACGAAGTTGCCATTAAACTGGTTGAGCTTGCGCAGCCAGAAGTCGTAACCCGTGTAGTCCGTGTCCTGCGGATCATCTGGGTTGCGGCGCAGATAGCCGAAGTACTGTACCAATACAAAGGCACGGTTGCTTTCAGTGGTAAACAAGTCCGGATCTTCAGCGACTGCTCGCAAGACTTGCGCTGGCGTTTTTATACCGGAAGTTAAATCGCTGATCAATTGTGCGTGCTCTGCGGGCGACACCACGCCGGGGCCGGCATTAGCGCTGAGCGCGTTGACAAACGCGTCCGGCGCCAGTGAGACATAGGTATTTATGAAGCGTGAACGCAGTACAAACTCTGCTATGAAAGCCTGCTTGTTGCTCTCCAATAACTGGTCAGCACCAGGAGCACCGATCACTACACCGCGACCGATCTGCTGAGTGTCGGCCAGAAACTCGTTGAAGCGAACGACGGGCACCGAGAGCTGATGCGTAGTGCCGTCCAAAGTTGACGTACCCTGGGCGTCGCCATAAGCCACTTTGTAGAGACGTTCAACCAAGTAGCCAGTCTGCTGAAACTCGATCGATAGGAAGAAGGCAGCCGAGACATTGATACGGCGAATGTCGCGGCACTCCTGCGTGAGGCACTCGTCGATCTGGTTCTTCCAGAAATCGAGACCGCTCTGATCGGGCACGCGGTTAAGGAAGTCAAGATAGTGTTGGCGCACGTAGAAGTCGCTGCTGAAATTGGGATCCCTGACCGGGTTTGGCCCGTTGACAGCTTCATCACTGTTGATTGTTATGACCATCGCTGACGGCGAGCCGAGTGTGCACGCTACCGGACTACTTAAAGCGATGTTGAATGTCTCCGCACTCTCACCAAAACGGTCATCGACGATGAAAACTGGGATTGTCTTCGAGACCTCACCGGCGGCGAAGTGCAAAGTGCCGCGCGCGCCCAGATAGTCAGAGCGTTCGCTGGCAGTGACGTCGCTGGTCGCATAGTTGACGGTTGCCACCTGCGCTGTGTTGCCTGTGCGCGTTACCATCACGTCAACTTTGGTCGTTGCGTTAGCAGTCTCAGTAGCGCTGGCAGTGCTCGAGCTGAATTGAACCGTGTTCGGTGGCGTTCCCGGCAAAGTGAAATTTAGAGTGATGTTGCCCTGGCTGCCGTCGAAGCCATCTATGGCTATTTCATAAGTCGTGCCAGCCACGGCGTTGAACTGCACGGCGCTGGTCGTGATTATTCCGGGATCAACATCGTCGTTCTTAACGGTTGCTGTAAGAGGAGCGCCAGCATAGACAGCCAACAGCGTGTCAAAGTTGCTGCCTGAGGTGTTGAGGGCCGCGGTTCCGCTGCCCGAAGCCGTCCAGCGATACCAAACTGACTTACCACCGAGATTTCCGCCCGGCTCATGGCTTGGCTCGCCAGTTTCTTTGCTGGCAAAGTCGTTTGTGCCGCTGACCGATCCTGTGGTGCCGGTTATTACCTGGGCGTTAACGATGTTGTCGTTAGGCGGTGGGGTGGTGGCGATAATTGTATAGCCGAAAGCATCGATGGCGCCTTGATCATTAGCAGTCATCACCTCGCGCACGTTGCGCGCAATGGTAGGATCCATAATGCCAATGAAGTTACTAACCATTCCCAAGTCGTCCTTCCAGTGACTGGCTTGCTGTCCGTCACCGCCGGTGCCATCGGGCTTGCCGGTTGATAGTCCTAACTCTGGCCCACCATTGAACTGCACCTGCGTTCCTCCGGAGGACAGGATGCGCTGGGCTGTGCTGAAGTTGTTCAAGTTTGCGGTGCCCGGGCGAAAGCGATACAAATCCCACATCGAAGCAACGAACGGTCGCATTGGATCGAGCTCACGCGCGCCAACCTCTGAGTTGAAGCCGAGGGCATGGCCCATTTCATGGACCGCAACTGCGTCGAAGTCTGTTCGGTTACCCGTGATGCCATCGTCCGGATTGAAGTCAAAACCAAAAGCGGAATTGAACCCGATTTTGGGCGCCACACCTGGCGTTGTCGTATCAGTGGTAGCGTCTAAGGGAATGGCGCCTAATGCACGAAGAAGCGGGCTAGCTATGATCATGGTGTCCGCATTGCCGATATCTGTGGGAATTGAGCTTGCCGGCAGGGCAGCGTACAGTGCCGACTCCTGAGTGCTGGTCACATGGTTAACCAAACGACCGCGAACGTCGGTGTAATTGCCGTTGAAGAAGAGTTGCTGAGTAGAGGTCGCGCCCAGGATAAGCGGGTCATTAAACGGTTTACCAAAAAACGTAGTGCCGAAGTCTACGTCAATGATGATCGTGATTGGATCCTTAATTAGTGTTTCCCACTTGGCGGCTGCAGCAATAAACGCAGCCTTCGCTTCCGGATTTGCTTCTAGTTGCTGAGTTCCTCGCAGGACGATCGTCAAGCCGGTGGTTGACTCTACCGTGTTGGCGCCCGCGGCTGCCGACTTCTCATCCTTGAGGTGGTTAATTTGATGGAGTCCATAGTCGCTTGCTCCCGCCCTCAGCGCGCGAGTCTCATCTTTAGTGGCATCGCGGCAGACAGTATCGCCGTTGGCGCCCTGGTATACGAGGAATGCGCCGCCATCGGTGAACTCCGCAAATGTGTGCGCTTTTGTTAACTTAACCGGAACTTCATTCTGCGCGAGAACATAGAATGGCAGACATGAAAGCAAGGCAACGAGTGCAAAAATCAGCGCCACGCGCAATTCTGTAAGATTATTAGGACGCTTCTGGCCAGGTGAGGCATGTAGAGGGAAACGATATTTCTTCACTGCTCAAATCTCCTATGTTGACGGAAGGACTGCCGGCGAAAACTGAATGCCTGTCGGGAGGGCAAAGGTAGAGCGCAGATGATTGTTTAAGTAAAGGCTCCGCGTTCGCTACAGAGCCGAGTGTGTGCATCGGGCCCAGACTCAGATGCAAACTATCATCCGACGGCTGCTCAGAGAACCAACCTCGCGGAAACGGATCTTCGGAGTAGCTCGAAAGGTTCCATGACTTGCCGGGCTGCAATGCTAACAATACTTGCCGACACGTACAATAAGATTTCCAGTGTAATTCAAAGCGCTGCGTTTGCTCGTACCAGTGCGACCACCTTTATCCAGCGACCGGCTCGAGTTTTTCAGGTTTGCGGCCGTAATTTGTGCCCTGACATGATTGAGCTTAGGGTATCAAAGAAGCCTAACTGCCGTGCTTGGCGCAACTTTCGTCACTATGTTATCTTGACTGGCTTTTACCCTTCCCGTTTCTTCGCCTTCCAGGGCTACGAAAGAGGAGCAGAAAGAAAGTATGGCTACGTCCAGCGCAAATACAGCTACTAACGGTCAACCAACCGGCCGTGTAGTGCAGATTATCGGCCCGGTAGTTGACGTTGAGTTTCCGGAAAAACAATTGCCGCCAATCTACCAGGCATTGCGGATTGTCTCCGAAGGTTTTGACGTTCCCACAGCAATCGACTTAATTGCCGAGGTGCAACAGCACCTTGGAGAAGGCCGCGTCCGCACCGTCTCGATGTTGCCGACTGACGGCATGGTTCGAGGTATGAAAGCCATCGACACCGGCGGGCCGATAACAATGCCGGTTGGCGAGGGAACTCTCGGGCGGATACTCAATGTCATTGGACAGCCTGTCGACAACCTCGGTGACGTGAAACACACCGAACGGTATCCCATCCATCGCCATGCGCCGACGTTCGAAGAGCAGTCGACGGAATTGCAGATGTTTGAAACCGGCATCAAGGTCATCGACCTAATCCAGCCGTTCGTGCGCGGCGGCAAGATAGGTCTCTTTGGCGGTGCCGGCGTTGGCAAGACAGTCATCGTGATGGAGTTGATCAATAACATTGCGAAGGCTCGTGCGGGGTTCTCGGTTTTCGCCGGAGTTGGCGAGCGGACGCGCGAAGGTAACGATCTGTTGCGCGAAATGGTCGAGTCGCAGGTCATTCAGTTTGGCGATAAGTTTAATAAGCACTTCCACGATACCGGCGAGTTCGACATGACAAAGGTTGACATGACCGCGCTGGAGCAGTCGAAGGTGGCGCTCATCTATGGCCAGATGACGGAGCCGCCGGGTGCGCGTCTGCGGGTGGCGTTGTCGGGCCTGACCGTCGCCGAATATTTTCGCGATAAAGGTTTGGATGTGTTGCTGTTCATCGACAACATCTTTCGCTTTACGCAGGCAGGTTCTGAGGTGTCGGCGCTGCTTGGCCGCATGCCTTCTGCGGTCGGTTACCAGCCAAATCTTGCGTCGGAAATGGGCGAGATGCAGGAACGCATCACCTCAACCAAAACCGGATCCATTACATCGATCCAGGCGGTTTACGTGCCGGCGGATGACTATACCGATCCGGCGCCCGCAACTACCTTTGCCCACCTCGATGCGGTGACGGCTTTGTCGCGACAGATCGTGGAGTTGGGAATTTATCCGGCGGTTGATCCGTTAACTTCGTCTTCGCGCATTCTGGATCCACGAATCATCGGTGAAGAGCACTACAACACTGCGCAAGATGTGAAGCGCGTGCTGCAGCGGTATAAAGATTTGCAGGACATCATTGCGATTCTTGGTCTCGACGAGTTGTCGGATGAAGACAAGTTAATCGTCTCTCGCGCACGCAAAGTTCAGAGGTTCTTCTCGCAGCCATTCTTCGTGGCCGCCCAGTTTACCGGGCTGGAAGGAAAGTATGTGAAGCTTGAAGATACGATCAAGGGCTTCCGCGAGATCGTTGCCGGCAAGCATGACGATCTGCCGGAGCAGGCGTTTTACATGGTCGGGACAATCGAAGAGGCGGTAGAAAAAGGCAAGACGATCGCCCAGTAAGGGAGAAGGGATAAAGGATGAAGGATGAAGTGGAATAAGGCAGTTCCCTGATGAAACCGATTCTTATTCATCCTTCATCCCTCAGCCTTCATCCTTTGTAAGTTATGGCTCAACAACTCCAACTTGAAGTAGTGACACCGGAGCGTCGCGTGCTTTCCGAATCTGTTGACGCAGTGACTGCGCCCGGCCTCGGCGGCGAGCTGGGCATCCTCCCAGGGCACACGCCGCTAATTTCGCAATTGCAAACCGGCGTTCTGTCCTACACCACCGGTGGGAAAACGCTGCAACTGCATGTCTCAGGAGGCTTCATCGAAGTGAAAGACGATCATGTTTCCGTCCTGGCTGAGATCGCGGAACGTCCGGAAGAGATTGATGCCGCGCGCGCGCGCCTGGCGCGTGAGCACGTGGAAAAACAGTTAACCGCATGGACTGGAACTGAAGAGGACTTCGAACAAGCTCGCGCGAAACTGGAACGCTCGATGGTTCGTCTCCAACTTGCCGGCGCCTCCAGAGGCTAAACCACGCTTGTCAGAACCGGGAGCGGTTCAATACGAACACCTGTCGTCAAAAAAGTGTCGATTGCCTCTTTGTGTATCGCTGCTTAAAGCCGGTCGCTATCGAGGCTGTGCGAAAACCTCGTCTACGCCGAAGGCGTTGAATAATTCCAGCCCAGGGTAACGCCCTGGGTGAACGACACAATCAATGATTCATCACCCTGAAGGGGTGAAATAAAATAAACGAAACCGTCGACAAAGTCGTATTCAACCCTTTCAGCGTAGGAACGGGTGGTTGCGCTTTTTCCCAGGGTGTTACCCTGGGCTGGAATTATTCAACGCCTTCGGCGTATGGGCGAGTTTTCACACAGCCTCGGGTAGCGACCGGGTAGTTTCGGTCATCTGAATCCTTAGCCCACACTCCCTGCGTTAATCGCCTCGCGCATTTCCGTCACCGCCCGTTCCAATCCAATGAAAATCGAGCGCCCGATAATGCTATGGCCGATGTTGAATTCTGCGACTTCGGAGATCGCGGCTACGGCGCCTACGTTTCTGTAAGTTAGCCCGTGTCCGGCAGCAACCAACAATCCATATTGCATCGCCAGCGTAGCGCCTTCCCGTAGTCGTCTCAATTCCTGTCCTACGCGCAATGCCCCTTCGCCATGAAAGCCACGACCGCCGAGTGTGGCATCTGCATAAGGTGCCGTGCACAGTTCCACTTGCTGGGCGCTTACGTCATGCGCTGCTTCAATCTGCTTTGCATCGGGATCGATGAAAAGGCTTGCGAGGATCCCCGCCTGTCGCAAACGACTCACGGCAGCGCGTACGATCGCGATGTTGCCCTTCACGTCCAGGCCACCTTCGGTAGTTATCTCGTTTGCAGTCTCCGGCACTAGTGAAACCGCATCGGGCCGTATTTCGAGAGCGACTTTCAACATTTCTTCAGTCGCCGCCATCTCCAAATTCAAATAAGTCGTGACGCTCGCGCGCAAGCCCAGCAGATCTGCATCCTGAATGTGCCGGCGATCGCCTCGCAAGTGAACGGTGATACCATCGGCGCCTGCTTGTTCACACAACATAGCGGCGGCGACTATGCTCGGCTCCGGCGCGCGCCGTGCCTGCCTTACTGTAGCGACGTGATCGATATTAACGTTGAGGCGCGCAGTCATTGAGTTCGAATTGTAACGCAAACTGTTAGTTTGCGTGAGAAGCGCCGGCGTGAAGTTGCTGTCGTAACATTACCTCGCAAACTAACAGTTTGCGTTACATCTGTCGCAGTCCTTCGACTGCTTTAATGGCTCGATCATACACTCCGCGGCGGGCTTGTTGGCGGATTCGTCCGACTTCGCTCAGCATTTTCAGGCTATCGCTCGCGACGTTGACCTTGCTTCCTTCAGCATGATTCCAACGCACTGGAATTTCCTTGAGACGCAAACCCGCGCGATAAGCGACATACAGCAGCTCCACGTCGAAACCG
>DASWDX010000601.1:0-6248 GCA_036395055.1 Pyrinomonadaceae bacterium
AACTACTATTGCAATGTTAATGTGCCGCCCACTTTTGATGGCGAAACTTTGAGCTACGTGGATCTGGATCTGGACATCCTGGTTGAGCCGGATTTGTCTTACCGGATACTGGATGTTGAAGATTTTGAAAGAAATGCCGAAACTTATAGCTATTCAGTCGAAGTGAAAGCGAATGCGCACCGAGCGGTTACTGAATTGGTGAATATGATTGAGACCCGCGCGTTTCCATTTGATAGCTGAGAGATACATTTAATGGCTTCAAAACAACAACCCAGGCAATCCAAGTCGAAGCTTGAACTCTTGCGCGAGCGCTCGCGGAAGGCGGAAGCCGGTGGCGGCGTCGAACGAGTTGAGAAGCAGCATGCTGCCAACAAAATGACAGCGCGCGAACGCGTGGAGTTTCTGCTTGATGAGGACAGCTTTGAAGAGTTTGACAAGCTCGTCGTCCATCGCTCGCAGGACTTTGGTTTGGAAGAGCAACTCTATTCCGGCGACGGCGTCGTCACGGGTTACGGTCTCATCGATGGCCGTCGGGTGGTTGTGTTTGCGCAGGACTTTACCGTCTTCGGCGGTTCCCTCTCGGAAACTCATGCCGAAAAAATTTGCAAAGTTCTCGACCTGGCGATGAAGGTAGGCGTACCCGTTATTGGCTTGAATGATTCCGGCGGCGCTCGCATTCAGGAAGGCGTGGTAAGTCTGGGTGGCTACGCCGATATCTTTTTGCGCAACACTCTGGCGAGCGGCGTCGTGCCGCAGATTAGTTGCATCATGGGTCCCTGCGCGGGTGGCGCTGTCTATAGCCCCGCGATCACAGATTTCAACATCATGGTGAAGGACACGTCGTACATGTTCATTACCGGTCCTGACGTGATAAAGACTGTGACACACGCCGACGTTACCAAGGAAGAATTGGGCGGTGCGCTCACGCATAACCGCATTTCGGGCGTGGCCCACTTTGCCGCCGATTCCGACGAACATGCATTACGCATGGTGCGCGAGCTCCTTTCTTTTATTCCCTCCAATAACCTCGATGACGCGCCGCGTGTTAACCCTACTGACTCGCCGGAAAGAGCCGACGCCAGGCTCAACACAATCGTCCCTGAAGCTTCCAATCAGCCCTATGACATTCGCGAAGTCATATATGCAGTTGTCGATGATGGTTACTTCTTTGAAGTGCAACAACACCACGCGCCAAACATTTGCGTCGGGTTTGCGCGACTCGATGGCCGTTCGGTGGGGATTGTTGCCAATCAACCTGCTTTCCTGGCAGGTGTGCTCGACATTGACGCGTCGGTTAAAGCTGCCCGCTTCGTCAGATTCTGTGACTGCTTCAACATTCCTCTGATCGTATTTGAAGATGTGCCTGGATTCCTGCCTGGAGTTTCACAGGAACACGGCGGCATCATCCGCCACGGGGCAAAGCTGCTTTATGCGTTTGCCGAAGCGACCGTGCCGAAATTGACAGTGATAACTCGGAAAGCATATGGCGGCGCATATTGTGTAATGGCCTCCAAACACATTCGTACAGACATTAACTTTGCCTGGCCCTCAGCAGAGATTGCGGTGATGGGAGCGGAAGGAGCGGTTGGCGTTTTGTACCGTCGTGAGATAAGCGAGGCTAAGGACAAGGAGGCTGCGAGGCGCGCTCGCATCCTCGAGCTGGAAGATAAGTTTGCCAATCCTTACGTGGCCGCCGAACGTGGTTTCATTGACGAAGTTATCGAACCGGCGCAGACCAGACCAAAACTGATCCGTGCCCTTTCGCTGCTCGAGAATAAGCGCGACACCAACCCACCTAAGAAGCACGGAAACATTCCGCTATGAGGTTCATCACCTGGAGACTCGCAAGTAAACGATCTCGCGGTGGACCGGCTGTGCCGCCTGATGTGCGGTGGCGGCTGTGCCCCACGGAAATGCTCCCGCGAAAGTTCTGGGGCGGCGCCCTGAGATAATGCTGTCGATGAAAACCAGGGGCATAGCCCCGAGACTGAATAGGTGTCGTCCGGAAGGTCTTAGACTGTCTTAGACCTTCCGCACATCAGACGGCATAGCCGAGAAAAATAGCATAGCGACTGCGCCACCCAGATAGCCCGTTAATAAGATCGCACCAAGAATTGCGGTACAAGGAATTACATAGAGAAGAGTGCAGGCAGTCAAGACAATTCCCAGGCCGGCAATTACGCTCTCGGCATACCCGAGCCTGAGCGTTGCCTCAACGACGGGTGCAGGCTTTACCAACTTCAGGATGCCGTCCAAAAGCAGAAATAGTGCCGGCAGGACGCTCATAACACGTCCAATCCAGAGTAGCTTCGAGGCCGACGCAGTTTGAATAGCGGATTGCATTAAACTTTTCCTCCTGATGTCGTTTTTGCGAATGAGCAGGCGCACGTCCAAGTTCACAAGACAGCTGAAATTCCGGCTCTATCTTTTGATCGAATGACAGGCACCAAGATCGACACGCCCAGGTTTTCTTTCTGCAGGTTCGCCGGCGCCGAACTGTAAATGACTATGCTGGTAGTCCGCCAATCTCCATCACCGGCCGAATTTCGACGGTTCCGAATCGCGACGGTGGCACTCGTTCGGCGATGCGGATCGCATCGTCGAGATCATTGGCTTCGATTAGATAGTAACCGCCAAGTTGCTCGCGCGTCTCCGCAAACGGACCATCCGTCACCAACCGTTTGCCCTCGCGCACGCGCACGCTCGTCGCTGTCGCCACGGGATGCAGCGCGGGCTGGCATCCAGATATTGCCCGCTTGAGTTGAGTTCTTGCGCGAGCTGGGCCGACTCAACGTAACAGTGCTCCCGCTCGGCGTCGCTCATGGCTTGTTCATCGAGATAAACCAGTAACATATACTTCATTTTGTGCGTCTCCATCAGTAAGCCGAACAGCGTCATGCGGGCCTTAGCATCGCTCCAATGTCCTCAGACTCTGCCAGGACTTGAAATTCTTAAGAAATGCTCGTGTCATTCTTTAGTTTTGTACCCAGAAGCTCGTCAAGGCGATCGTATCCCTCATTGACGCCCCTTCCCATGCCGGACCGGAGCATTCCATCACGGTCCGCGACCGACTGGAACACTGACTGACTCCTAAGTCTTGTACGGTTTCCAGGTAGTGCTTCAAACTTCACAGTTCCGAGGGCGACGTGCCCTTTCTAAAAACAAGTTCTCGCGGTGCGTCAAATTCCCTCGTAATGAAGATATCTTGTTTCCCGGGTTCCGCTGTTATCTGAGTTCTATTTGCCACTTCGTAAGTCTCCTCTACCATGTGTTTGCCTCTTGCTCAGCCTTTACCTCATCGACCGCTCGAAATGCCCTCCAGCTGTAAGTCGAACGGCGAGCGCCGGGATCGACACCCCAGCGAAAACTTTTTATTATCGAATATGCTCTTGATGGCGCCGCCAGCGGCAGAAGCAAGCGCTCTGGTCGCTCTTATGCTGTTACACGATTCACGACGCGATGCGCGCGTCGATGAGGCCGGCGATCTGGTAGTGCTCGAAGAACAGGATCGGAGCCGCTGGAATCAACAGCAGATTGCGGAGGCTTTGCCGCTGGTTGACGAAGCCCTTCGCGGCAGGCCCGGTCCGTTTGCGTTGCAGGCGGCGATTGCGGCGGAACATTGTAAGGCGGCTCGCGCGGAAGATACGAATTGGCGGCAGATAGTGCAGTTCTACGATCTCCTTGAACGCGTGCAACCCTCTCCCATTGTATCGCTTAACCGGGCAGTAGCGATTGCGATGCTTCAAGGTCCGGAGCCGGCGCTGGCGCTAATCGATGCTCTGGTCGCGACCGGCGATCTCGACAACTATCATCTGCTGCATGCAGCGTGTGCCGATCTGCTGCGTCGAATTGGATCGCTGGTGGAAGCAGCAAAAGACTACGAGCGCGCGCTCGCGCTGGTCACAAATCAGAGCGAACGTCGATTTCTCCAGCGGAGGCTACGCGAGGTCCAGCCAGCCGTTGCGTAACCCGTAGACTGAGTTTTGGGCAAACAGACCTTAGGTTAACTTCGCGTCGGTTCCTGATAGAGGCCAAGCACGTTTCCCGCCGGATCGCTGAACCTCGCGGTTATCTCTGGCGCGTCCGCGCCTATCGGTTGCACGATATTGCCGCCATTGGCAATGACCGCCTCGCTGGTTGCCGCCACATTGTCAACCATGATGTAGATCAGGAGACCGGGCTCGGTTGCTGGTTTCCGTCCGCGCACCCAAGTGCCGCTCACCTCACCTACCCCATCATCAAACGCGAGTTGGCCGTCGCCGCGCTCTCTTATCGACCAACCGAAAACCGTTTTGTAAAAAGAAGTAAACCGCCAAACACCCCCCGGCCTGACGTCCATCTCGTGAATAGTGTTTGTAAAGCCATTCGGTCCCCACCACTCCGCCACGTGCTTCGGATCCGTCCACGCTTTCCATATAAGCTCTCGCGGCGCGTCGAAAATCCGCGTGTTTGCGATCTCTCGATCGGCAGTGTTCGCGGTCCCACTATCTCCTTGGTTCATGCCTCGTCCTTCAATTCGGGGGCCGCCGCCATCAGCGATCATCCATTTGAGCTTCGGTCTTTCTCAAAAGGTTTGTGGTGTGTTCAGTAACACTGGGCGGGGAGATTATCTCGGCGGTATCAACGCGAAGGTCATTTAACTCCGGCCTTAGCGGCAGTGATGATGGGGTTAGCGTGCGATAGTTAACGACGTTCTCAGAAAGAGTGGACGAAGATGTTTGCTTCGATCCCGGAAGTTCTTCGCCGAAGATGCTGGAGTAAAGAATTGATGCAAGTCCCGCGAGAAAAAGAATTGCCGGAGGAACCAAGGGACCAGGTGAGTCAAAAAGGAAGGATAGACCAAAGAACAGCGGCAGCAATATTATGCTGAAGAATATTAGCTTGGTTCCCCTACGTACGCCTTTTCGACCTGATCTCAAGTTCAGCTGAAAACCGAGCGAGTTAGCTGGTGGTGCTCCACTGGTGACTAGCAACTCTTTAACCAAAGCCAACTGAAAACCACACCTAGTACAGAAGCCCGCATCATCGGAAACTTGTTGTTGGCCGCATCTAGGACAGTACATAGGGTTCCTTTCAGCAGAGGCTTTTTCAGATGGATACGAACACCGCTGGATTATGTTCAGGCTTTTCTGTTGAGCTGATTTTACCAGCAAAGGCAACGCGATACCCTACCGGCGGAAATTGATTGGTCAACGCCGAGCCCAAAAAATCGAAAGGCCGGCGGATGCCGACCTATCGGTAATTAGGAAACAGGAAAGTTACTTCTCGCCTGCGGTAACTGTCAGGACACTAAGGCTTGGTTGATGGGCTGGTTGAAACGTTCTGGCCAATCCCGCGATTCAGAATCATCTTGACTTCGACACGCCGATTTTGGGCGCGTCCCTCTGCAGTAGTGTTATCGGCTACTGCGTCCGTCTTACCGTAGCCCATGGGAGTGACGAAGCGTCGCAGAGGAATCTTATGATTTACAGCAAGGTATTGAATTACAGCTTCAGCACGCTGGCGGCTGAGCCTGAAGTTTTTCGCTTCGCTACCGGTCGCATCCGTATGTCCGGCAACTTCGATCATAAAGCCTCGGGCACTGCTTGTCTTCGCTGCCAGCTCGTCAAGCTTTTGCTTGGCCTCGGGAGAAAGCACAGCACTGTTCACTCTGAAGTTTACTGCGACAGATTCCTGCACGTCGTAGTCATCAAGAGCGGACACACGTTCATTCACCGCCGTCACTTCTTTTCTGGCTTCGGCGGCGACGGCATAGAGCTCATCCATTTGCCCTGCCATACGCTGTTGGTTTTCCTCGACTGGAGTCACGCGGGTATCTGACGTAATGGCAGCCCTCATATCGGATTCGTTGAACCTGATCTTATCTGCCACTAGTTGGCCCTGAGCATCTCCTCGCCCCTCTACCTCAACAATGAGGCCCCGCAAAATATCGGTTACCGGATATTTCTTACCGCTGCGTAGAAAACCACCATGAGTCTTGATGCTGGTATTGTCCGTCAGGAGCACCTGATAATCCGTACGAGTCCGGTCTCGTATAGTGAAAGTATCGCCTTCGCGTCCGATGACGACACCTCTAAACTTCATCTTCGCCCCACTCGGGATCGATCGGATGTTTGTATTTTGCCTTGTAGTTTGAGTGCTTGTGCTTTGAGTGCTTGAGACTTGTCCAAAGCAGAGCGAGCTCACCGCGAATACCAGGGCCAGGGCCGAGGTAAGGGGGAGTACTCGAAATTTCCTGATCTCATAAC
>DASWDX010000602.1:0-10716 GCA_036395055.1 Pyrinomonadaceae bacterium
CGGTGGTTGCCGGTCTGACCTGACCGTTGAACTTTGGGTTGTGCCAACCGGCGCAACAGCGCCAGCGGCCAGCACCGACAACATTATTTCGCCTTGTCCGGAATGTAAGAAGAGAGCAGCGCCGCGTCGCAGAACTCGCGCACGTCGTGGCCGGATGGACGAAGACTAAAGAAAAAACCGTTCGTGTTCTGTATACACTGACGCGAACCTTCCGCAACGGGCGGTGTTTCTCCCAACGAGAAGCATCGCCCGTTTCGCTTTTTGACTAGCCCTGACAACGGTTAATTTGCCACTTGCGTCATATTGACGGCTCCTAAACTTGCGGCATACAAAAGCGAAAGATTATATTAAACTTGAGGCGATGTGCCGCTGAGCCTCAATAACATGGAGATAGTTTTAAGAAATATGAATAGTCGATTGCCAAAACTCATTCTTCTCGTCGGTCTATTGCTTGTCATTCCCCTTCGCTTCACGGTTCTCGGTTCCCCCGACTCGGCCATCGACAGTCTTGCCGATCCGGGCAAGTATTCCGAGGACTGGCGCTCCAACGGACCTCCGGGAGGCGACGTTCGGAGCCTGGTTGTCGACCCAACCAATCCGGATCGCTTTTACCTGGGAACCCTCGATGGACAGATTTATGCCTCAGCCGACGCCGGTAGGAATTGGGAGCTGCTTTACAACTTCAACAAACCCAAACTTTTTGTGGATCATATAATTGTCGATCCGCGCGACTCAAAAACAATTTATGTCGCCGCCCATCGACACAAAGAGGCGGGAGGTTTTTTCAAATCGACTGACGGTGGACACGGTTGGCGCGAGAGCCCGGAATTGAAGAATGAGGCCCTGCACTCGCTGACGCAATCAGACGCGAATCCCAATGTTTTGATCACCGGTACGTTTAACGGCATCTTCCGTTCTGATAATTCGGGCGACACCTGGACGCAGTTGCCGACTTACAATACGCCTGGCTTGGTTCACGTTGAGTCGCTGGCGATTGATCCACGAACAGCTACCACCATCTACGCCGGCACCTGGTACTTACCATACAAATCCACCGATGGTGGACAGAGTTGGAAGAGCATCAAGAACGGAATCATCGACGATTCCGACATTTTCGCTATCGATATCGATCCGCGGGATCCAAATCACATCATCGCCTCGGCCTGTAGTGGGATTTATGAAAGCAGCAATGGCGGCGATGGCTGGGCAAAAGTGCAGGGAATTCCCTCTCAATCGAGAAGGACACGTGCCATAGTTCAACACCCGTCAATACCGGGACTCGTATTTGCCGGGACCACCGAAGGATTTTGGCGTTCAGATCGTGGCGGCAAGGCTGATTCATGGATGGTTACGACTTCTCGGCAACTGGAAATCAATTCCATTGCCGTTCACCCCTCTCGACCGCAGACTGTCTATATTGGCACCAATAACTATGGCGTAATGGTTTCAAATGACGGTGGCAAAAACTTCATGCCTACCAACGGCGGATACAGCGGCAGGTTTGCCAATGTGATTCTGGCGGATCGTGAAATGCCGAATCGCATTTACGCCTCGACTATAAACACTACTACCGGAGGCGGATTTCTTTTTGTTAGTAACGACAATGGCGAGACGTGGCGGCCATCGATGCGCAGTATGCCAAATCGTCTAATCACCTATGCAATCCTGCAGGACTCGCGCGACGCCAACCTTATCTATTTGGGTACCAATCTTGGCGTTTATCGCTCAATCGATCGGGGTGCTTCATGGGCGCCGGTATGGACGCCGACTGATCCAGCTCCTGTCCTCCCAAAGGGCCGGGCAGGCAAAAAGAAGGCTGCGTCGGGACGCGCCGCCGGTACCGTGCCCGCAGTCAGCACTGCAAAGGCCAACGAAACTATTCGCCGGGCGCAGCAGGCATTAAACACGGCAGGTTATAACGTCGGCACACCGGACGGCCGAGCCGGAACGCAGACTCTCGGCGCTCTCAAAAGATATCAGGCGGATCGCCACCTGCCTCTGACTGGAAAGTTCGATGACGTTACCCTGGGTTCGCTCGGCTTGTCGAACAGTGACGCGACAAATGATTCCTCCGCACAGGCTCTCATTCTTACTGATGCTGTAAACGCTCTGGTCGAAACGGTAGACGTAGAGAGCCAGCGGCCCATGTTTTTGGCGGCGACAAATGTCGGTTTATACCGCAGCCTTGACCCAGCACAGGGATGGCAAAAGATGCCTTACGGCTCCAACTTAGATCCGCGTACCAGTTGTATCTCGGCTGATCCCGAGCAACCGGAAACGATTTTTGTAGGCACTGCTGCCTCGGGCGCTTTGCTTTCGCGCGACGGAGGGAAGTCGTGGCAGCAAGTCTCCGGGGTGCCGAGCGATGCCCCCGTAAATACCATAGCGCAAGATTCGCAACGGCCTAACCATATATATGTCGGAACGAAGCAGTCCTTCTACATGTCGCCAGACGGTGGGACAAACTGGAACCGGCGGGGTGGCAATCTTCCTTTCGGCGATTTCACCAGTATCTTGATCAATCCGCGCAATGGGGATGAAATCTTCGTCGGCAATGCTTATCAAACTGGCGAAATTGGTGGCGGCGTGTATCGGACGATCAATGGCGGGATGACCTGGGCGCGTATCGATCCCAGAGAGCATCGCTTACCCAGTCAGCGGATTTGGGCCCTGGCATTCGATTCGCGAGATCAAAATACATTGTTCGTCGGATCTCACTCAGCAGGCATTTATGTTGTGCCGCGCGGTTTAAATAGTGTCTCTGTAGTCAGCCCGTGATCAGTGAGACAGTTAAGAATCAGGTTATCACTTTAGCGCGAAGGACTTATACGAGCGCGTTCAGATATATCAGCACCTTGACATGCGCTTATTCTGACGTGTACATTGCGAACCTACCCGGTAAGCGACTGGTGATTGTCGGACCAAGCGGGTGACTACGGGCGCGGCGGAAATCGAAACAAATAAAACCTCCTTTTCCAAATCTAAACGGCTCGCATTCCTCGCAAGCTTCAACCCCGATAATATCGCCAAGGTCAACGAAGCAAGTGCCGCTTAAGCACTGTTCTTCGCTCGTCGGAGTGGTTTGGACACGTGAATACGAACTTAGTGCGGTGAATTTTCCGGGAGTGTTACAGGAGTCTGCATGGCTAGTGAAGAATCTAAGTTAGACAACCAACCAGTAAGAGACGACAAGCCCGCTTCCAACGAGCAAAAAGCCTCGTCAGTTACAACACCCATACCGCCGGTAAAGAACTCGAGTCCCGCGGTGACCATCAATACCAATGCCGATGATGACGACGAGCCGCGCGTCGGCGGCGACGTGGACTTCGGACAATTGCTCGATCAGTTTGAGCAAGAGCAGGCCTCGCTGCAGGAAGGCGAGGTTGTTCGTGGCACGGTAGTGGGAATCAGCGAACGCGGCGTCGTGATTGATTTCGGGTACAAATCGGAAGGTATCGTTAATCCGGCCGAATTCACCGAGAATGGCGTTCTGGCGGTGAAAGCCGGTGATGAAGTCGACGTGCTCGTAAAGAACATGGAGACGGCTGATGGCCTGCCGATTTTGTCACGCGCCGATGCCGTACGGATGAAGGCCTGGGACGAGTTGGAGAAATCCTATCGCGAGGGCACGAACATTAAGGGCAGAGTCATTGAGCGCATCAAGGGTGGGCTACGTGTTGACATTGATGGGATTGGTGCATTCCTTCCTGGTTCCCAGGTCGATGTTCGCCCGGTCCGCAATCTGGATTCGCTTCGCAATCAGGAGATCGAGGCAAAAGTCATCAAGCTCAATCGCAAACGGTCCAATGTAGTTCTCTCGCGCAAGGCCGTAATTGAAGAAGAGAATGCCGGCCGGAAGGGGCAGACACTCGGGCACATTGAAGAAGATATCGTCGTCGAGGGTCAGATTAAGAACCTGACTGACTATGGCGCCTTCGTCGATCTCGGCGGCGTTGATGGTTTGCTACACGTAACTGATATGTCATGGGGTCGTCTGCAAAACCCCGGCGAGATTTTTCGTGTGGGTGATAGTATCCAGGTCAAGGTTCTCAAGTTTGATCGCGAGCGTGAACGGGTTTCGCTGGGCTACAAACAATTACTGCCGGATCCCTGGTCCAGTGTGGAAGAACGCTTTCCCGTCGGTGCGCGTGTGCCCGGGCGCATTGCCAGTGTTGCCGACTACGGCGCTTTCGTCGAGCTGGAGAATGGCGTCGAGGGACTGGTCCACGTTTCGGAAATGAGTTGGTCAAAGCGCGTAAAGCATCCAAGTAAACTGGTAAACCCGGGCGATGAGGTTGAAGTCGAAGTGTTGAGCGTCGATCCAAAAGCTCGTCGCATTAGCCTGGGAATGAAACAGATCCAGGACAACCCATGGCAGACCCTGCATGAACGCTATCAGGTGGGAACGCGTGTACACGGTCGCGTCAGGAACCTGACCGACTTTGGCGCGTTCATCGAGATTGAAGATGGAGTTGACGGCTTGGTTCACGTTTCTGACATTTCGTGGTCCCGGCGAATCAAGCATCCGAGCGAAGTGTTGAAGAAGGGACAGGAAATTGATGCGATTATTACGAGCATCGATGCCGAGAACCGGCGGCTTTCACTTTCAATCAAGGATCTCGAACCCAACGCCTGGGATCGCTTTGTTAACGATCACAAACCAGGTGATATCGTCCGCGGCAAAATAGCGCGCTTCGCGAACTTCGGCGCCTTCGTGGAGTTGGACGACAATCTGGAAGGCCTCTGCCATATTTCGGAGCTTTCCGAAGATCGAGTCGAGAAGCCCGAGGACGTAGTTCAACTCGGCCAGGAAATGGAATTCAAGATCTTAAGGATTGATGCGGAGAACAAGAAGATAGGCTTATCAGCGCGTGCGGTGAGCAAAGATGAACCGATAGTAGACACGAAGGTTTATTCTTCCCAGGCAGGTAGCGGCATGGCGTCGCTGGGAGAGCTGGCCGATTTTGGCCTTGGCAAGCCGGAGCCAGAAAGTAGCCCCGAGGCGGAAGCTAAATCCGGCGCGGAAGCAGAATCTAAGTCTGAGCCGGGAACTATGGCGCAGTCGGATCAGGCCCCAGTGCGTGAGCCTGGGACGGAGTCAGTAACGGAACCGGATACCGCGCCCGAGCCTGTGACCGAGCCGGAACTTATCGCGGAAGCAGCGGAGGCTAATACTGCACCTCAAGCTGACGGCGAGTCGGAAACTGAACCTGACCAGGAGTCGAAATAGGCCGGAAGGTACTTGCCCGGCCTATCCCCAAACCAAAAATCTTACTGGCATGGTTTAGTTGGCCCATTGATGGCTGCATCTTGCCCAGCGTGATTGTTTTCTGATAGGGTACGGAATTGAACACACCTCGCCATTCTTTAAGACGACACTGAATTAACGCTAGTTTTTTGGGCCAGGGCCATCTTTCTCATCTGAGGTGCTGCATGACAAAAGCGGAACTCGTGGAGGACGTCGCCGAAGCGGCGGAACTTACCAAAAAAGATGCTGAGCGATTAGTCGAGATCGTTTTTGAGAGTATTATTGAGACCCTCAATCAGGGTGAGAAGATTGAGCTTCGCGGCTTCGGCAGTTTTCGCGTACGCGAAAGGGGCGCTCGTCGTGGTAGAAATCCGAAGACGGGCGATCCAGTTAGCATTCCTGCGAAGCGCGTTCCTTATTTCAAACCGGGCAAAGAACTCAAAGAGCTGATTAACGAGCACAACTCACAACCCGCTGCTGCTACCGAGAACTCAACGAGCGTCGTTTCCGACGATTCACGCCAACCGCCTGTCATGTAGGGCACCACAAACCCAGAGGATTCAAGAGTGGACACGCTGTGGAGTCCCTGGCGTTACGAATACATCGCCGCCGGCGCTGCGGAACCGGAATCTCAAAGCTGCATTTTTTGTAAGCTTCGGGACGATCCTGACAAAGACGAAGCGAATTTTGTTGTCCATCGTGCTTCTCATAATTTCATCGTTCTCAATATCTACCCTTACATTAGCGGCCATCTGCTCGTAGTTCCCTACGAGCACGTCAGCCAGTTGGATGCTGCGATGAAGGAAACAACGGACGAGTTAATGGATTTGACTAAGCGTTGCCAGACGGCACTGCGCGATGTTTATCAACCGGCGGGCTTCAATATCGGCATGAATCTGGGCCGCTCGGCCGGGGCGGGTATCGTGGATCATATTCATATCCATATATTGCCTCGCTGGGTAGGCGATACAAACTTCATGTCCACTGTCAGCAACACGCGCGTTATTCCTGAAGACCTCTCTACTACCTATGAGAAGTTGCGTAAAAAATTCTAACTGACTGGCGATTATCCTCCGCTTATCTCTTTGCAACCTCGCGACTCACAGCTTCGTCTTCGACTTCGCCGGATTCATTTATGGGAACGTCAGAGGCGTTTTTGTAAGTAATGCCGCGCTCTTCGCTGTCGATTTTCGCCGCTGGTAGACTCGAAAGAGGTCCGGTCACGGTTGGAGGATTGAAACCGGGATAGTCGATGCGCGCGTGGTAGATTGCGGTTAAGGCGCTGATCATAGCTTCGCGGATAGTTGTGATCTCCTGCAGCGTCAGATCGCATTCGTCGAGCTGGCCATCGGTTATTACTGCGTCAACGATCTTCACAACGATTGCGCGAATGTTTTCCGGATCAGGACGGGCGAGCGAGCGAGCGGCAGCTTCGCACGAATCCGCCAACATCATTATCGCCGCTTCCTTGAATTGCGGCTTCGGCCCCGGATAACGGAAATCCTTCTCCTCAATTACTTCACCGGGCTTGGCCTGGCTCTGCGCCTTACGCAGAAAGAAATGCAACGTGCGGGTGCCATGATGCTGGGGAATGAAGTCAGCTATTTTCTTCGGCAGATTGATCTCTTTCGCCAGCTTGCTTCCATAAGTCACATGGCTGGTGATGATTCGCGCACTCTGCGATGGACGCATGTGGTCGTGAGGATTATCGCCCTGTTGGTTTTCCACAAAGTAGTCCGGAGCGGCAACCTTACCGATATCATGATAGAGCGCTCCAATCCGAGCCAACAGTGGGTTTGCTCCAACTGCGCGACACGCGTCTTCGGCAAGTTGACCCACCGCATGCGAATGCTGGTTCGTTCCGGGAGCGCGCAGGGCCAACTGGCCCAGTACTGGTAAGTCGGCATTCGAAAGTTCGAGCAGCTTAACGTCGGTCAGGATACCAAAAACCGATTCGTTGACAGGTAAGCCCCCGGCAGCAAAAATGGCTGTGAGCAAACCGCCGACAAAACCACAACCACCTGCCAGTAGTATCGTATTAAAGGTGAACGGTTTTTCAGCGTAAGCTACGAGCGCGATCGCCATCACCGCGTTAACGACGCCCACAAACAAGCCGGCGAGCGTCACCGACTGTCGCTCGCGATACCTACCGATCCCGTAAACTGCTGCCGCACAGGAAATCATCGCGTACAGAGACTGTTGTATGCCGGTGGGCGCCAGCATGCCGGCAAACAAGGCAGTGACGATTCCGGTAAGAAAAGCCAACTGTGTATCAACCAGCATGACAACCAATAGTGCAGCCGCGGCGAAGGGAATTGCAAAATTCCAAAGAGTCGGATCGTTGAAGGGCGCGGTCTTCATGCCGTTAGCCACACTATCGCTGAGCGTGAAGCCGACTCGCATCAAAGCGGTCTCCACTACTATTGCCGAACCGACGAGGCCAAACGCCCGTGTCTTCGAGAGAGATAGCGGAGACGCTGTGGTTCTGTGTTCCGTAAATTTCCATACGGCCCAATAAACCGCAAAAACGATCAATAGCAGCCCAAGCAAGTTGTGCCAGGGATGACCGGCATGGCCGGTGGTCTTCATAGCGGCAAGCTGGGCCAGCATTGACGTAGTGACAGTATCTCCTTCTCGCGCAATTACCTGATTTCGTTTGAGTGACACGGCCACTGGTGGAATCTCATTAGCTTTCGCTTCTTGCGCGGTGGCGGTGGCCGTCTGGTCGAGCACTACATTCGGCCGGATGAGAGGTAATACCGCAGCAACGAGAGCGGATTTTTGCTCCTGGGACCACCCGGGAAGGTTCAATATCTTCAACTCAAGTTCGTGGCGCGCTGCACTTAACGAAAGCATACGAGTTCGCGGCGCCGGCATGATCATTTGCCCCGAGGGATTGCGCACGTCAACCAACACGATTTCCTGATTTAAACGATCGGCTTCAATGTCGTCATAAATATACCTATCGGCAACCTCGCGAATGAGAGCAATGAGCCGAATCAAATCTTCATCGTTGAAGTTGTGAGACGCAATCGCGCGCGCAACCCCAGTTCCGCCTTCACCGCTCCAGGTTGATTCCTTACCCGGCGTCTTCGATTCAGCCTGTTTCTTTAAATCTTCCCAGGCTGCGCGGAAACTCCCTACGGAACTTTCGCCACGAGTCGAATCGAAATTAAGAATTGGCCGAGTAGCTTGCCGCGCCGCATTTCGGCGCCTTTCTGTTTCCACGATATCAACGCCGTTAACATCAGCTCGCGCTACTACGTTTCCTCTTATGACATCACCTTCGCGATAGTCGGCCGAGAACCCCGATGAATAGTTCGTAAGGAGCAAAAGAACTGTTATGACGACCAGAAAGCCGAAGCCAATAAGAAAGCGCGTGCGGGGTTTGAAAGCTTTGAAGGGGCGCAGACCGTATTGCAACGCGGTATCGCGGGCACGGCTAAACGGAGTTGTGAATCGGGGACGAAGGGCCATCTTGGTTTATGCGATTCGCGAGACGCGGTCAGCGTCAAAAGCATTTTCGTTGCCGGCCGCCGCAAGATCCTTTGATAGCATTTGTCCCACCTGATTGAGCAGCGGCGGCAGGGTCTTCCGGTCTGTTGCCGTTATGGGCACAACCTCTCGAGTACCTCCCTGAGCCAACTGCCGGGAAATCGCTTGCAGCATTTCAACCTCCACCAGATCCGCCTTATTCAAAGTCAGGATCGATGGAATCTGAGCAATATGAAGTTCCTGGAGTATTTTCTCTACTGATTGGATCTGTTGAGACCAACGCGGGTTCGAAATATCTACGACATGAATGAGTAAACTACTGTCACCGATCTCCTCCAGCGTAGCGCGAAAGGCGGAAAGAAGTCCCGGTGGCAAGTCGCGAATAAAGCCGACCGTATCGTTAATTATTATTTCCTGCTCCCGGGGCAGTCGCAGCCGTCGCGAAGTGGGATCTAGTGTGGCAAACATTCGCTGTTCCGCACGAACATCGCTTTTGGTCAGCGCGTTCAAGAGCGTTGACTTACCCGCATTGGTATAGCCAACAAGCGACACTACCGGCAACTGATTTCTGGTGCGCACTTTCCTTCGTTCCTGCCGCCGCAGTCGCTGAGTCTCAATCTCTTTTTCCAGACGGTTGATACGATCGCGAACACGGCGACGGTCCATCTCGAGTTTCGTTTCACCAGGCCCACGACCACCGATTCCGCCGGCAAGTCGCGAGAAGGCAGAATCCTGTCCGGCAATCAAGCGAGGCAAGAGGTATTTCAATTGGGCCAGTTCTACCTGGATTTTGCCCTCGCTCGACTGGGCACGCTGCGCGAAAATA
Source organism: Pyrinomonadaceae bacterium (assembly GCA_036395055.1). GTDB lineage: Bacteria > Acidobacteriota > Blastocatellia > Pyrinomonadales > Pyrinomonadaceae > PSRF01. Next base: position 9,570 of record DASWDX010000602.1, read on the forward strand.
TCAAGTATCAGTTGGGAGCGATCGATGATCTTCAAGTCAGTCGCTTCCGAAAGCGATCTAACTTGCGCTGGGGTCAACTCGCGATCGAAGACAAGCATGTCCGCGCCCAACTGCAGCGAGCGAATGAGCAGTTCGTCAAGCTTGCCGCGTCCAAGTACTGTTCGCGGATCGATTGCCTGCCGCTTCTGAATCACTTTGTCCTGCACGACAATCCCCGCGGAGCTCGCCAGTTCGGCCAACTCGGCCATAGATTCTTCGGCATCCGCAACCGGCCCGGTAGTTACGCCAACAAGGATCGTGCGGTCTTTAAATCCGTCCTGTCGCGATACCCGACGGTTTCGCGCCATCTCCTGTTCCAGTGATTCAATCAGAGAAATAAAATCGACGTCTAATTGCGACGCCATTTTGGGTGGCAGAAACGCGTAAGGCGCCTGACTGTTTGCAGCTTGTAAGTCAACTGCCGCCATCGGCAGCAGATGGGCGGCACTAACAAGACCAGGAAGTCCGTCGTTGGGATTAACATCTATTGCTATCATCAGATCGAGCCGCAACAGGGCCAGGTCGGTTAGGTCGTCCTGAGTCAAACCTTCACCACGGAGATGGGTATGCAGGCAACGCAGCCCGCGAAAGCGATCGACGGCGACACGAACACGTTTGAAGTCGGGAAGCTCAATCCTCCTATTATCACCGATCATCACGTATTCAACATGACCGCTGCGATCGACTAGCGCGCCGATTTGTCTCCGTGTTTCGTGTGATAACTCAGCTAGCTGACGCGCGAATTCGGGCGTCACGATTTGATGAGAAACAATCCGCCTGGTGTAGAGTTTTTCTATGCGGCGAAGTTGATTGGGCTTGAGGCCCGCGGTGTTGCCGATTACTTCCTTGATAGTTATTGCCCTCCATTCCCGCGGTCTCCAATAGCCCGAGAGCACGATGGAAAACTCCTGGCGCGTTTATAGCCGATATTTTGTTTCGGTCTGAAATTACAGGAGGAGTGCTGCGAGCAGTGGGTTTCCGACGCCGAGAGAGTACGTTCGATTTTGCTCCGCGATATCGCTTGGCTTAGTCGCTTGAGCATTACAATAGTTTCGTGGCTTTCCTACGTCTCAAAAACAAAACTGAACCAATCTCGTAAGAAGCCTGC